>NZ_JBHIRY010000007.1:0-218649 GCF_042138635.1 Paenibacillus medicaginis
AATAAAAATACCCGGCTACATCAGTAAAATCAATGCTTCCGGGTAATTAGACGATTAGATGTGCTGCAAAACTAGGGCGATTATGTATTGGATCCTGAAGAGGGCAGGCTGGTTGTGCAGGCCAGGTTGACAAACAAATGAAACCGTTATATTCTAGACACATCAAACAGAATAACAACCTAGGATTGTTACTGGTTATGCAGGCAAAACCTAAGTCGTGATGAATAGTGGAGCAGAAATGCCAACCCTATAATCATGGCTTAGGTTTTTTGTTTGTCTTGATTTCCTGTAATGTACTTTTCAACCACAAAATGGGGGTAATAGCTGTGAGCTACGAAAAATTAGCCAAAGAGATTGTGGAGGGCGTCGGCGGCGAAAAAAACGTCGACACGCTTGTTCACTGTGCAACACGGCTGCGCTTTGTCCTCAAGGACAACGCCAAAGCAGACAAAGCCAAGCTGGAGAAGACTGACGGAATTATTACGGTAAAGGAAAATGGCGGACAGTTTCAGGTTGTCATCGGGAATACCGTTCCCGAGGTGTACGCAGCCATCGGCAAGATTAGCGGCATTCTCGACGAATCAGGCTCCGGCTCAAAGGAAAAAGCGGACAGCGGCAAAAAAGGGCTTGGAAACGTCATCGAGGTGATCTCCAGTATCTTTGCCCCGCTGATGGGAGTAATGGCCGGTGCCGGTATTCTTAAAGGCTTGCTGCTCATTGCCAGCAATTTTGGCTGGCTGGACAAGGCTGGCTCGACTTATACGATCCTGTACGCTGCGGCAGATGCCTTATTTTACTTCCTGCCTATAATGTTAGCGGTTACTACAGCCAGAAAATTCGGCGGCAATACGTTTACTGCCGTAACGATTGCAGGCGCCTTGCTTTATCCTTCGGTCATTGAGCTGAAAAATGCAGGGACGGCAGCGGACTTCTTCGGGATTCCTGTTATTATGATGAGCTACTCGTCCACGGTTATTCCGATCATCCTGGCGGTCATCGTCATGAGCAAGCTGGAGAAATTCTGCAACCGTGTCATCCATGAGAGCGTTAAGAACTTCGTCACACCACTGATCTCACTGGTCGTAATGGTGCCGCTTACTTTGCTGGTTTTTGGACCATTCGGGGTCTATGTCGGAAACGGCATTGCAGCTGCATTGCTTGCAGCATTTTCCTTCAGCCCGCTCATTGCGGGGGCTATTCTGGGTGCAACCTGGCAGATGCTCGTTATTTTCGGCGTTCACTGGGGCCTTATTCCGGTGTTCATTAACAACATCGCAGTATATGGCAAAGACGGCATCAAGCCGGCGGCAACCGCTTCCGTCTTTGCCCAGGCTGGTGCTTCTTTAGGTGTCATGCTGAGAACGAAAAACAAGAAGCTGAGAACACTTGCAGGTTCCACTACGCTGTCTGCTCTGTTCGGCATTACCGAACCGGCCGTTTACGGGGTAACCCTGCCGCTCAAGCGCCCGTTCATCGCAGGTATTATTGGCGGTGCTGTTGGCGGCGCCATCATCGGCCAGGCCGGTACGCAGGCGTTTGCTTCCGGGGCTCCGGGTCTGCTGACCCTGCCGATTTTCTACGGTCCGGGCGGACAGGGCTTCCCGGGTTTGATCATGGGGATCACGGCATCATTCTTGATCTCGGCTGTTCTGACTTATATCCTTGGCTTTAAGGATCCTGTCGAAGAGGAAGTTGCCGCTCAAGCTGATGTTGAAAAAGACAATCATTTAAGCAAAGCTGACGGTAAAGCTAGTGATAAGGCGTTTAGCCCGCTGAGCGGAACTGTAGTTCCATTGTCGGAGGTCCCAGATCCGGCCTTCGCTTCAGAAGCCATGGGCAAAGGGGTTGCAATTGAGCCGGCTTCCGGACGGATCGTCGCCCCGTTTGACGGAACGGTAACGGTTGCATTTAAGAAAAAACATGCTTTGGCTGTCGTTTCGGATAAAGGTGCGGAAATTCTGGTTCATGTCGGGATTGATACGGTAAAGCTGGACGGTCAGCACTTCACATCCCACATTCAGGAAGGCGACCGAGTTAAGGCGGGACAGCTGCTGCTTGAATTTGATATGGAAAAAATCAAGGCTGCCGGTTATCATACAGTTACGCCGATCATTGTAACCAACAGTCATGATTACACAGATGTGCTCCCGCTCCAGCAAGGAAAGGTACGCGAGGGGGATGAACTGCTGCAGATCATTGGCGGTGGAGATGAAACTGACGTCCAATAAACATGTGTGATTCGTTAAGAATATAAACTTATTTTTTAGCAAAAACTATTATAATAGAACGGTAAGACATTCCGACACTGAGGTGATCATATTGGCATTAACATCCGAACATATCTTTGTAAACCTTCCGGTAAAGGATTTGCAAGTGTCCATGCAATTTTTTAGGAATCTCGGCTTCGAGTTCAATCCGCAGTTTACCGATGATAATGCAGCGTGTCTCGTCATCGGCCAAAACATATTTGCGATGCTGCTGGTTGAACAATATTTTAAAACCTTTACGAAGAAGGAATTAACGGATACCCATAACACCACAGAGGTGATCCTGGCTATTTCCGCTGCAAGCCGGGAACAGGTGGATGAGATCGTGAATAAAGCACTCGAAGGCGGTGGCAAGCACTTCAATGATCCTGTCGATCATGGTTTCATGTACAACGGCAGCTTTCAGGACCCTGATGGGCATCTTTGGGAAGTTGTCTATATGGAAGCAGGGGAGCAGTGATCAGAATTGCCGCAGAGATCGGTCCTTTATGAGAGGGCCGATTTTTTCATTATAATACCAATGTACCATGTTTATTCTGAACAAAAGAGGGGAGTTCATCGAAATGGAAGCTAATGCAAACGAAAGCAAGCCTTTTTTCACCAATTATATCAATCAGGTCCCGGAGGGAAATATCATTGAGATTGTTGCGACTCAAATTAAAGAAACGCTTTCCATTCTGCAACCTCTGAACGAGGAACAAGCAAACTTCAAATACGCCAGTGACAAATGGAGCATTAAAGAAGTGGTCGGTCATTTGACGGACAATGAGCGGGTATGGACTTATCGGCTGCTTCGGATCGCGCGTGGCGACAATCTGAATTATCCGGGATATGAGCAGGAACAGTTTGTCAAAGAAGCGCAGTTTGATCATGTTCCTTTTAAGGATTTGCTCGAGGAGTTTGAATCGCTCAGAAAATCTACGATTTTTTTGCTAAAAGGGCTTCCGGCAGAAGCGTGGCAGCGGCAGGGTGTGCTCAACCAGGACCCGCTGACGGTACAGCAGGCGGCTTATGTCATTGCTGGCCATGAGATTCATCACCGGACCATTCTTAAAGAGCGTTATCTGCCTGGAATCAAAAATTAAGTATATATGAATACAGTTGTATCCTTGAAGGAAATCATAAGACCCCTGTCTCTTGTTTATTTAAACAAGTCAGACAGGGGTTATTTTCATCCTTCCGTAACCAAATCCGGTGCTCATACGTCTTCCATATATCCGCTATTGACATGCTTTAATGGAACTGCTTTAATTATGTAGACCAGTTGTTATAATTTTAAGGATGTGGTTCCATTGGGTGAAAAATCTAACCCCAAAGAAGCGATTGTCACTACAGCGGCAAGGCTTTTCTTTTCCCAGGGATATCATGCTACCGGCCTTAATCAGATCATCAAGGAAAGCTGTACGCCGAAGGGGTCGTTGTATCATTATTTTCCGAACGGCAAAGAGGAGCTCGCGCATGTGTGCATCGGGAAGGCGAATGAGCATATTGTTCACAAATTTCGGGACACATTTGCCGCATATGACAATACAGGGGATGCGATCCGGCATTTTATTCATGAGACGGCAGATGAGGCGGAGGCTGCCGGTTTTACCGGATTTTTACCATTCAGCTTCTGGGCGGCAGTTGAAACTTCCTGCATAAGCGACAGGCTGCGCAAAGCTTGTCAGGAAGTGTTTACAGCCTGGCAGGAGATCGTAGCGGAGCGGCTTCGTTTGGACGGTTTTCATGAAACAAAGGCTTATGAGCTGGCGCTGCTGATCCTTTCCATGATGGAGGGCGCGCTGATTATCAGCCTGACCCATCAGACCAAAGAACCGATGCTGAATGCTGCTGATTATTTGTCAGTTCTGACGAAGAATGCTGATTTGATGAATTAAACAACTAGAAAGAGATAGATACACCAAGGAGGATGGAAACGTGGAGGCAACCATGAAAGCTGGTTCTGCAAAGGATCAGCAAGCTACAAAGCAATACAAGGTTATTCCGATATTATTTGCAATGCTGCTGAGCGGGTTTATCGGCCTGTTCAGTGAAACGGCCCTTAATGTGGCCATGACACCATTGATGGGCATCTTGCAGGTAGGGCCAACCACGATTCAATGGCTCACTACCGGCTATTTGCTGGTGATGGGCATACTGGTACCGGTTTCGGGACTGCTGCTGCAGTGGTTCACGACCCGGCAGCTGTTTACTGCATCATTGGTATTCTCAATTGCAGGAACTTTGGTTGCTGCGATGGCCCCGAGTTTTGAGCTGCTGATGGTCGCACGGGTGCTGCAGGCGGCAGGTACGGCGCTGCTGCTTCCTTTGCTGTTTAACACCATACTGGTCATTTTCCCGATTGAAAAGCGCGGCTCCGCGATGGGATTTATTGGTCTCGTCATCATGTTCGCGCCAGCCAGCGGACCGACGATTTCCGGATTGATCCTTGCCAATCTGACCTGGCACTGGATTTTCTGGATTTCACTTCCGTTTTTCATAATTTCCCTGATCTTCGGATTAATGTTTTTGCCCAATATTTCAAATCTGACCAAGCCTAAAATTGATATTGTATCCATCATTCTGTCTACCATCGGCTTTGGTGGAATCGTATATGGTTTCAGCAGCGCCGGCGGTCATGGCGAAGGCGGAGGAGGCTGGTCAAGTCCGGTTGTTATTGCCACCGTGGTCATTGGCGGGGTGTCGCTGCTGCTGTTCAGCATTCGCCAGCTGAGAATGAAGGAACCCATGATGGATCTGCGCGCATTCAAATATCCGATGTTCACGATTGGTCTGGTCCTGATCTTTATCTGTATGATGATGATGCTGTCATCCATGCTGATGCTGCCTATGTATTTGCAGCAAGGTCTTGCTTTGAGTGCTCTCACCGCCGGTCTGGTGTTGCTGCCTGGCAGCTTGCTGAACGGATTTCTATCTCCAGTAATGGGGCGTCTGTTTGACAAATTCGGTCCTAGATGGCTGGTCATTAGCGGCATGGTCATCGTATCGGCTATTCTGTTTGTGTATTCCAGAATCCAGCCGACAACGCCTTATGGATTGATCGTTGCCATGCACATACTTATGATGATCGGCATCTCGATGATTATGATGCCCGCTCAAACCAATGGCTTGAATCAGCTGCCACCTGCGTATTATCCTCACGGTACGGCGATCATGAACACGCTGCAGCAGGTAGCCGGAGCGATTGGTACAGCGGTTGCGGTTAGCATTCTCAGCGCTGGCCAGACGAATTATCTGAGCCATGCAGCCAATCCTCAAAGTGCTGAAAGCAAGCTGGCGGCCTTTACGGCCGGTGTACAGAACGCGTTCACTTTTGCCTTGATTCTGGCATTGATCGGGCTGGTATGCTCGTTCTTTGTAAAACGGGTTAAAGTAAATAAGCAAATGGGCCAGCAAGGCTCCATGCATTAAAATCATCATATATCCGCATAGACCATTTTAGCTGTGACAAAAAGCCTCCGGCAATTGCGGATTTCGCGTGGTTGCGGATATCGATTAAACTTCAAACAAGCAGGCTATCTCTATTAGGTTAGAGATGGCCTGCTTTTTGCTTGCCATATCATCCTAAATCTTCTCACAATCCCCTGTACGGATTCTTTGAAAGCGGTTATAATGGTGCCCACGCAGCCGGAGTTTTACAGGTTTTACCGGAAAATATAAAGAATACAGGTGTGAAGTTCAGTATGATTAAACTTAATTTTTATACAAAAATCGTCACATTGGCCGTCATTATGATGATTCCCATTATGCTGCTCTATTTTTATTCCAATAAAATCACGACCGATGTTCTTAGCGAGGAACTAGGCGCTTCCAACATCAATCAGCTGGTATTCTTTCAAAACCAGGTGAATACGAACATTGAGCTGGTGTCTTCCTGGCCCAATCTGCTTATCCATGACCCTGATATCCTGAGCTTTCAGGATATTTTTCTGGAGGACGAGTACCTGAATCTGGATGCCATCAATCTGGTCAAGCGCATCCAGACCAAGCTGAGCCTTCAGGAAAGCTCATCCAACTGGGACAGCAGCATTTCCATTTATTCTCCATCGCTGGGCAGAGTGGTATCGGAGCGGGATGCGCAAAGGTATGAAGCCAGCGACTTGAATAAGCAGATCAGGCCGGGCTGGCAGGTCGAGAAAGTCGCGGGTGATGAGGGAGAGCGGTTTGTGTTTTCCTGGTACACGGTGTCTCCATTCTCCGCGGAGCAGCATCCGGAGACAGCCAATACGATTATTAAAGTGGAGTTTGACAGCAGCAACATTCAGGATATGCTGGACCGCTTCAAAAGCGACGGGCGTGGTGATCCGTTTTATTTCAGAAAGGATATGGGGGTCATCTATAACCGCACTGCAAATTATGAGCTTATTGACCAACTGCTGCGCGGGTTGGGAGACGGCGAGTTTAAGATGAATGAAAACAGGACGCTGGAGGTGAATGGCAAACAGTATATGGTCAGCCTCGTTTTATCTGAGGATACCGGATGGTATTTGATCGACTATATGCCTCTCTCCGAAATTATGGCTCCTATCGATCAATCCAACCGTTTGTTCTATGTATCCGCAGGCGGGCTGCTGCTGTTCAGCTTCCTTGCCGCTTATATGCTGTATTCGCAGGTGCAGGTTCCCATCCGCCAGCTGGTCGCCGGCTTTAAGAGGCTTGCGGCCGGAGATTACGCTGTGCGCATGCAGCGCAAGGGCAGCCATGAGTTCAGCTTTGTGGCGGATCGGTTCAATCAGATGGTGGAGCAGATTCAGCAGCTTTTTGAAAAGGTGTATATGGAAAAGATTCATGTGCGGGAAGCACGGCTGAAGCAGCTGCAATCGCAGATTAATCCCCATTTCTTCTATAACTGCTTCTCATTCATGACCAGCATGGCGAAGCTGAAGAAGCACGAGGCGGTGATTGCCATGTCCCATCATCTGTCGAGATATTACCGTTATACGACAAGACAGGAGCGGGAGCTTGTGCCCTTGGAAGAGGAGATTGAATTTGTCACCCACTATCTGGAGATCCAGAACATGCGCATGCCCCGTCTCAGCTACAGCATTGATCTGCCGCAGCGAATGGACAGGCTGTCTGTTCCGCCGCTCATGCTGCAGCCTCTTGTGGAAAATGCGGTTATTCATGGCATCGAGCAAAATGCCGAGAATGGTCTGATTCACGTTACGGCGGAATTCGATCAAGGCTGTGTAAGAGTACATGTGGATGACAACGGCAAAGGCATGAGCGGGATGGACATCTTCGCGCTGGAACAGAAGCTGCACCGACAAATGGACGAAAATATGGGCTGCGGCGTGTGGAATGTATACCAGCGCATGCGGCTGCGGTTCGGCGAGAAGGCGGGTCTCGCTTTTTCCCGCTCTGTATACGGCGGCTTAAGGGCAACCCTGTACTGGACTGATCCCGAATCTATAAGTGCGCGTTCAAACCTCTATAAGTGTACTGGAGGAGGATGAAAGTGATTAATATATTGCTGGTTGATGATGAAATCTATGTAACGGAAAGCTTGGCCCTTACTCTTCCGTGGGAGGAAATGGGCATCAGCGGGATTTTCCAGGCGGCCTCGGGCACAGAGGCACTCACCGTTATGGAGCAGCAGGATATCGATATTCTCGTTACGGATATTCGCATGCCGGGTATGACAGGGCTAGAGTTAATCGAAATGGCAGGCAGCCGCTGGCCGCATATCCGTTACATTTTGCTGACAGGCCATTCGGATTTTGAATATGCGAAGAAAGCGATTCAACTGCAGGCCGTCGATTACATCCTGAAGCCGGTCAATGATGAGGAGCTGATGGAGAGTGTCACAAGTGCTGTTGCTTCCTTAAAGGGAGAGTGGGAGGCCTTCGACAAAATACACAAGCTGATGTACAGCCGTAAAGCGGACATCGGCATTTTACGGACCCAGCTAATGCATGATCTGCTGCTGGGCAGGCAGCTGTCAATAAGGGGTATTCAGGATAAATTGAGCGCTTATGAGATCTCCTTTTATACCGATGCTCCTGCTGTCATACTGCTGATCCAGCTTGGCAGGCATTTTACGGATATGGACCATCATTCGGTTTCTCTCATTGAATATGCGATCGGCAATATTGCGGAAGAGGTGTTTGTGGGCGGTTTTCATGTGTGGCACTGCAAAGCCCCGCATGACTGCCTCGTTCTGCTGGCGCAGCCGAAGGAAGGGAACCCTGGCAGCACAGATTGGGGTCCGGATGATGCCCGAATACGCCGGGAGCGGCTGGAGCAGGATGTCGAAGTTTTCAGCAAGCATGTCAGTAGCTATCTGAAAGGGAATATTACTGTGCTGATTACAGACTGGTTCAGCTTCCCGGAAGAGCTGCCGGCGGCATACCGAACGGGATTGAGCTCATTGTATTTGTCCCAGCATGCTCAGGCGAGAGCTGTGCTCTTTCTTGAAGATCAGCCGAATCGGCCCGCCGCAGTCAAACCCCTGGAAGCCTTATACAAACCGCCCACGCTTATTCACCTGCTGGAATCGATGCAGTGGGAGGCGGCGGGTGGCAAAATTGAACAGGTATTTGCCGATATGGAGAACAATGCCCATTCACGCGAGCATCTGTACGAGATGTACTTGTCCGTGACCAATGCATTCATGTACATATCTCACAAACAGGGCCGCCTGTTCTACCAGCTTGATCAAACTGGAATTGATCCGCTGGCCGTGCAGGAGGTGATCCATTCGCTGCCGCGGCTGAAAGAGTGGACGTATGCAGTCATGGATAAGCTGAAGGCGGAGCTGGCGGCGAATGAGCAGCAGTCCAAGCGTTTTGTGATCAAGCAGGTGCAGGAGCTCGTATCTAACGACAACGGACAGGAGCTGTCCGTAAAGACCATTGCGGATCAGGTATACTTGCATCCTGTATATTTGTCCAAAATCTATAAGGCGGAGACGGGCGAGGGATTAGGGGACTACATCATCCGCATGCGTATGGAAAAGGCATTGTATCTATTGAAGCATACAAACAAGAAAATCTATGAAATTACAACAGAGCTGGGCTACCAAAATCCGCAATATTTCAGCAAAATGTTCAAAAAGCATTACGGAATGACCCCGAACGAGTTCAGGGATCAATGATGTTGGCAAAGGTGCAGAAATGTTCATTTAATGACATAGGCTGGTGTGACTTAGCCCTCTATAATGACATTGTAGAACTGTAATGAAGGGGGAACATTCATGCAAGCCTTTTCAAGAAAACGCTTCCTGCCTGTCCTTGCCGCCACTTTGGTGCTGGGTGCAGGTCTTGCGGGATGCTCGGGGAAGGAAGCCGACAGCAATTCATCCGGCGCAGTAAATACTGAAAACGTGTACAAAGAGAAATACGACCCGGAAGTCACGATTAAAACGGTATGGGGAGTAGACCCTCAATTGAAGTTCAAGAATGGCGAGACGATCGAGAATAATGTCGCCACTCAATGGGCCAAGGAGAAGTTCGGAATTAATATCCAATCGCTTTGGTCGGTAACGGATACGAACGGCGCATTTGCTACCAAGCTGCGGCTGGCGATGTCGTCCGGGCAGGAAATGCCGGATGTGGTGACCATCGGTACGGAGAACAATACGCTGGCACAGGACTTGATCGATTCAGGCATGTATGCGGAAGTGGGGCCGCTGTTTGATAAGTATGCTTCCGACACCTGGAAGGAAGCGATGAACCAGGACCCGAACGTATGGAACCAGTACACCCGTGACGGCAAGAGGATGGGCATCCCGGTGCTGGATTTCGCCTACAACCATGATTATGTGCTTTGGATCCGACAGGATTGGCTCGACAAGCTGGGCATGACACCGCCGAAAACGATGGACGAGCTGGAAAAAGTCATGGATGCCTTCAAAAACAAGAACCCGGACGGCCTGTCACCGGACAAAGTGATTCCGCTCAGCATCGGCTTTAAAACATCCATGAACACCTGGATGGGTGATCCATCATGGGTATTCGGGGCTTACGGTACGCTGCCGCAGCAGTGGAATGCCGGAGCAGACGGCCAGCTGGAGTACGGCTCTATTCATCCGGGGATGAAGCAGGGGCTGGAGAAGCTCAAGGATTGGATGAGCAAAGGTTATATCCCTAAGGAAGCCGCGCTGTGGGACGAAAATAAAACGGCTGAGCCCACTGCTGCAGGTACGGCAGGCATTATTCCGGGACCTTACTGGATGAGCGGCTGGCCACTGCAGGATACGGTAAAGAACGCACCAAACGCCGTGTGGAAACCAATTACGATTCCCACGGGCCCAGACGGCACGGCCATGCGCCATGGTACCCAGTTTACAAACGGTGTTGTGCTGATCAACAAAAAGATGGAGCATCCTGAAGCCTTCTTCACGTACCAGAACTATCTTTTTGATCATTTCGCGACCTCTGACCCGGACAGTGAATTTAAGAATGGCCTCTTTAAAGGATATGACTACGATCTTGATGCGAACGGGAAGATGGTTCCCATGGACCAGATTGAAGGCGGATATGTGAATGTGGTGCGCTATTTGCTCGTCCGAGACGGGGCGCGCATTCCTGACGCTCAAATGAAAGCTTTGCTTAAGCTGGCTGAAGGAGGCGAGCCGGTGACACGTCTGGAAAAGGATGTTGCGGTAAACTACGGCAAGGATACACCTGAAGCGGCTCAAGTCCTTCTGCAGCAGCAGGATATATCCAAGAAAAACATGTTCACAGGGCCGACTACGGAAACGATGAAATCCAAGCTGGACTATCTGAACAAAATTGAAAGCCAGACTTTTAATGAAATCATTTACGGCAGACAGGGACTCGACACATTCGATACATTCGTGCAGACCTGGAAGGCAGGCGGCGACCAGATCACGAAGGAAGTCAACGAGTGGTATAAAAGCGTGAAATAATGTTTGCATTTCCTCCGGAGACAGCTGCCGGAAAGGGAAGCGGCCGGAAGTTCCGGCCGCTTTGACATATAGATTGAAGCTACAGGAGGACCTCTCATGAGAAGTTTGCGTAAAACATGGCCGTTTCACGTCATGCTGCTGCCTGCGGTCATCTTTCTGATCATTTTCAGCTACATCCCGATGGGCGGCATCATCATGGCCTTTCAGGATTATAAACCATGGCTGGGGATTGGCGGCTCGGAATGGATCGGCCTGGACAATTTCCGTTACTTGTTTGAACGTGAGGACAGCGTCCAGGTTATCTGGAACACGCTGATCATCGCCGTCCTCAAAATGGTGTTTAACCTGCTGGTTCCGTTCGGATTTGCCATATTGCTGAATGAGATCCGGCAGGTTGGTCTGCAGCGCTCCATTCAGACGCTCGTTTATTTGCCGCATTTTCTGTCCTGGGTCATTCTTGGCGGTATTCTGATTGATCTCTTGGCCGCTGATGGATTTGCCAACCGAGTGTTGGGCATGATCGGCATCGATCCTATATTTTTCCTCGGGGATAATAACTGGTTCCGCTTTACGGTCGTCGTATCGGATGTCTGGAAGGAATTTGGTTATAACACGATCATTTTCCTGGCCGCGCTGGCCGGTATCAATCCTTCTCTGTATGAAGCGGCTGAAATGGACGGAGCGGGCCGCTGGAAGCAGACCTTGCACATCACGGTGCCTTCCTTGCTGCCCATGGTGATCGTTGTTGGTACGCTGGCGCTTGGCAATGTGCTCAACGCAGGCTTTGACCAGATTTTCAATCTGTACAATCCGCTTGTGTATGAGAAGGGCGATATCATCGATACCTTCGTGTACAGAACAGCGATTCTGAACGGGGAAATGGGCTTCGGCACTGCAATAGGACTGTTCAAATCAGTCATCAGTATGATTTTGATTCTGGTGTCCTACCGACTAGCCTACAAGTGGGCCGGCTACCGGATATTTTAAGAGGTAGTTTTGAACACGTACTTTAAAGCAAAGAGGGAGAGCTATGTATCAAAAAACAGTGCCTTACCGTATTTTTAATGTGTTTAATACCTGCTTTCTGATCCTGCTGGCTGTTATGTGCATTATTCCGCTCATTCATGTGCTGGCGGTGTCGTTCAGCGCCAAGGCGGCGGCGGACGCCAATCTGGTCGGCTTATGGCCTGTCAATTTTTCGCTGGAGGCCTACAAGAAAACAATTGATAACCCGATTTTCCTGCACTCCATTTGGGTGTCCGTCAAACGGACAGTGCTCGGTACGGCGCTGACGCTGCTCGTGACTTTCCTGGCCGCCTACCCGCTGTCCAAGGAAACGGCCGTATTTCGCAGCAGAAACATCTATTCCTGGCTGTTCGTATTCAGCATGGTGTTCAGCGGGGGGCTTGTGCCTTTTTACATCGTCATTCAAAAGCTCGGCCTGATTGACAGCTTCTGGGTACTGGTGCTGCCAAGCGCAGTGAATACGTTCCTGATCATTCTGATGCTGAACTTTTTCCGCGGCATCCCGAAGGAACTGGAGGAGGCGTCCCTCATTGATGGAGCTGGTCATTTTCGCACGCTGTTCAGCATCTATCTGCCGGTGTCCTTGCCGTCCATCGCCACCATCGGCCTGTTCAGTATGGTATATCATTGGAATTCCTGGTTTGACGGACTGCTGTATCTCAGCAATTCCAAAGACTATCCGTTAGCTACGTTTCTGCAAACTGTCATCATCCAGCGGGACATGAGCTCCATGAGCGTGAGCCCAACGGAGATGGAGCTGCTGTCGCAGACGACGGTGAATGCCGCGCAGATTTTTATTGGTGCAGCTCCTGTTTTGATCGTATATCCTTTCCTGCAAAAATATTTTGTTAAAGGAATGACACTGGGTTCTGTTAAAGAATAAGTGTGGACTTGGTTGTCAGAGCATCCAATATATTTCCAAAACATCCTGTTTTCTCATAGAAATGACGAATACAATTAGCTGCATAGACATTACCTTACGTGAGAAGGAGGATATGATTTTGAGGAACAAGCCAAGATTTTTGATGCTGCTCGTTCTTTGTGCTTCTATGATCATGTTTGCGCCGGGTCTGCAGGGAAATTACAGGGCCTCCGCTGCGCCAGCTTTTGCCAAAGGTACCGATATCAGCTGGGTTGCAGGCATGGAAAAGCAGGGGTATACTTGGAAAGACAAACGTGGTGTCCAGAAGGATGTTCTGCAAATTTTACGGGATGACTACCAGATCAACTCGGTACGCATCAGAGTGTGGGTCAATCCTAATATGAATGATTATGCAAACGGATACATGAATGCTGACAAGGCCGCCGAGCTCGCGGCCCGCGCCAAAAAGCTGGGCATGAGCGTCATGCTGACACTTCATTACAGCGACTCCTGGGCGGACCCGGGGCAGCAGAACAAACCGTATGCGTGGAGAAGTTTTACCTTCCAGCAGCTGATGGATGCGGTATGGGCCCACACGGTATATGTCATGAACACGATGAAGGAGCATGGGGTAACGCCGGATTGGGTGCAGATCGGCAATGAAACGAACAACGGCATGCTGTGGGAAGACGGCAAGGCCTCGGTCAATATGAAAAACTATGCCTGGCTGGTGAATACGGGTCATAATGCGGTAAAATCGGTAAGCAGCAGTACCAAGACCATTGTTCACTTGGCCAACGGCTTTGATAATTCTCTATTTCAATGGAACATCGGCGGTCTGGTAAGTAATGGGGCCCATTTCGATATTATCGGCATGTCGCTTTATCCGTCTGCATCGGACTGGTCCACCAAAGTAACACAGACGGTAAGCAATGCCAATAATATGATCACCACCTACGGCAAGCCGGTGATGATCACGGAAATTGGCATGGATTATAATCAACCTGCTGCGGCCAAAAGCTTTATTTCCGATATCAAATCGAAAATACGCGGCATTGCCGGAAGTAAGGGGCTGGGCGTGTTCTATTGGGAACCGGAAGCCGTACCCGGCTACAATGACGGCTACAATAAGGGAGCCTGGCAGGCGGACGGTAAGCCGACAATCGCCCTGGAAGGATTTCTTAACTAACATGAACATATTTGGAGGAGACTATGGGAACGATTCGCCATATGAACAAAATTCAGGAACCATCCTTGCAAAATGTATTGTGCAAGCTGTACGGTCCTGATCAGCTGACTTTGCAGACAGAACGTTATCAGAAGCTGTTTGCGAATTATCGGGAGCATTACGGTGAGGAGAGTGCCGTGAGCCTGTTCAGCTCTCCGGGACGAACGGAAATCGGTGGTAATCATACCGATCATAATCATGGCAGGGTGCTGGCGGCAAGCATTGATCTGGATACGATCGCAGCGGCTGCTCCTACGGAAGAGGCTGTAATCACAGTTGTGTCCGAGGGTTATCCCGATCAATACCGGATTGAGCTTTCCGATCTGGAGCCAAAGCCGGAGGAAACCGGAACAATATCGCTGTTGCGCGGCATAACGGCAGGATTTGTACAGCATGGCTTCAAAATCGGCGGGTTTAACGCTTATGTCAGCAGCAACGTGCTCTCCGCATCAGGCTTGAGCTCGTCCGCCTCGTTTGAAATGCTGATCTGTGCAATTTTAAATACATTTTATAATCAAGGATCGCTGGATACGGTGATGATGGCGAAAATCGGGCAGTATGCCGAAAATCATTTCTGGAACAAGCCTTCAGGACTGCTGGACCAAATGGCCTGCGCTTATGGCGGATTGATCACCATTGATTTTAAAGATCCGGAGCAGCCCTTCATCGAACCTGTTCCATCTCAATTCCGCAATCAAGGCTATTCGCTTGTGATTGTCGCTACGGGAGGCAATCATGCTGACCTGACGGAGGATTACGCTGCGGTACCGGGAGAAATGAAGTCTGTCGCAAGAGCGCTTGGTGGTGAAGTGGTCCGTGATGTGACCTTGGAGCAAGTCTACGGCAATTTGCATATGCTGCGGGAACAGACGGGAGACCGGGCGGTACTGCGGGCATTGCATTTTCTGGAGGAAAACGAACGGGTAGGTGAGGAGATTGCGGCGCTGCAGGCAGGCAGGTTCGAGGATTTTCTCCAGCTCGTAACTGCGTCGGGAAATTCATCGTGGAAATGGCTGCAGAACGTATACCGGAATTCGGAGGTACGGGAACAAGGGATTTCCATTGCGCTTGCTATAACGGAGCTTTTCCTGAAGCGTATCGGTGATGGCGCTTGCCGGGTGCATGGAGGCGGCTTTGCGGGTGTCATTCTGGCAATTTTGCCGGACGAGCATGTGTCTGAGTACATCTCTTTGATGAAGAGCACGCTTGCAACTCCTGTTTTTAATATTCAAATCCGGGATTACGGTGCTGTTTGTCTTAATGATATGGATGAAGCAGATTAACACATCGAATATTATGTAAACCAAGTGATTTTTTTGCATACGTCACTATTAAAACAAGGAGCTTCTGCTGATCAGGGGCTCCTTGTTCCATGAACTTTTACGGCACACGGCTGGGAAAAGGGTTTGGCATGCGAAGAAAAGTAAGCGCTATCTTCTTGCTAATTCTAGTATTCCGGATATGGAGGAAGCTCATTTATGATGAAAAAATTATTATACGGTGTCGCTTATTATGACGAATACATGCCTTATGACAGGCTGGATCAGGATATCCGGATGATGAAGGAGGCCGGCATTAACGTTGTTCGTATTGCGGAATCCACCTGGAGTACGCATGAGCCGCAAAATGGGGTGTTCGATTTCACATCTGTTGACAGAGTGCTGAACGCCATGCATGAAGCGGGGATCCACGTCATTGTCGGAACGCCGACTTACGCCGTTCCGACCTGGATGGTCAAGCAGCACCCTGACATTTTAGCCACAACCGAGAATGGACCCGGAAAATATGGGGCAAGACAGATTATGGACATCACACATCCTGCCTATCTTTTTTACGCCGAACGCATTATCCGCAAGCTGATTTCAAGAGTCTGCAAGCATCCGGCCGTCATCGGCTACCAGACCGACAATGAAACGAAGCATTATCACACAGCCGGACCTAATGTACAGTTGCAATTTGTGAAATATATAAGAGAGAAATTCAAATCACTGGACGAGTTAAATAAAACTTTCGGACTGGATTATTGGAGCAACCGGATTAACAGCTGGGAGGATTTCCCGTCTGTTGTTGGCACCATTAATGGCAGTCTCGGCGCGGAATTTGCCAAGTTTCAGCGCAAGCTCGTCACGGACTTCCTGAGCTGGCAGGTGTCGATTGTCAATGAGTATAAACAACCGCATCAGTTTGTTACGCAAAATTTCGATTTTGAATGGCGTGGCTATTCCTATGGGGTGCAGCCGGACGTTGACCATTTTGCCGCGTCCAAACCGTTTGATATTACCGGCGTGGACATCTATCATCCTTCACAGGATGATTTAACGGGCATTGAGATTTCCTTTGGCGGGGATATGGCCCGTTCCACGAAAGGCACCAACTATCTGGTGCTGGAAACGGAAGCCCAGGCTTTTCTGAATTGGGTGCCGTATCTCGGTCAGCTCAGGCTGCAGGCTTTCAGCCATCTGGCATCCGGGGCGAACATGGTGGCTTATTGGCACTGGCATTCTATACACAATTCATTCGAGACCTACTGGAAGGGACTGCTGAGCCATGACTTCGAGCCGAACCCTGTCTATAATGAAGCGAAAACGATTGGAGCGGATTTTGCCAGACTTTCGGATAAGCTGGTGAATTTGCAGAAGACGAATAGGACGGCCATTCTGGTCAGCAATGAATCGTTAACGGCGATGGAGTGGTTCAAATTCAGCTTTACGAGCACTAAAAAATACAATGATGTGGTCCGCCTGGTCTATGATGAGCTTTATCGTATGAATGTCGGATGTGATTTTGTGGATGCGTCTGCTGAACATTTTGACGGCTACGACTTGCTTGTCGTACCGGCGTTATATACCGCTTCGGACCGGCTGCTGGAACGCCTGAATGATTTTGTGCGCCGCGGCGGCCATATCGTATATACCTTCAAAAGCGGTTTTACCGACGAGAACGTAAAAGTAAGGACCGTTCGGCAGCCAGGAATCATCAGTGAGGCATGCGGTATTGCTTATCAAATGTTTGTTGAACCAAAGAGGGTAACCCTGAAGGATAACCCGTTTAATGTAGAGCCGGAACACAATGAGGTCCATACCTGGATGGAATTGATCACCCCGGACACCGCAGAAGTTCTTGCATACTATGACCATCCGCATTGGGGCCAGTATGCTGCGATTACGCAGAATGAATATGGCAAAGGCATGGCCATCTACATTGGCTGCATGGTAAGTCCGCAGGTGATGAATAAAATACTGGCACATGCGGTCATACAGGTGGGATTATGGGGAGCGGATCAGAAATTGGCGTTCCCGCTGATCACGAAAACAGGTGTCAACGAGGCGGGTAAGACCATACGTTATTATTTTAACTACTCGGACCATCCGGCGGAACTTGTATACCTTCATAGACAAGGAATGGAACTGTTCGAGGATAGTAAGGTCCAAAACGGCCAGACGATCGGGGTTGAGCGCTGGGGAGTCAAGATTATCGAGGAAGGTTAACCTGCACAACCAAAAGCCTCTGCCGATGAGTCTTGAAGTGAATGGTATTATTATCCAAAAAATGTTGAATAATAACAATAAAACACTTATAATGTAATTGTATCAAAAAACTGTAAATACTTTATTGATCATGAATACTCTAGTAATTATTATACATATCGATCTGATTGATAAAGTAAACAGGCAAAAAATTTAAATAAAGTGGGAATTGAGGATGAAAAACATTAAGCAAGCCACGTTTCTGTCTGCATTGTCTTTAGCTGTAGCAATTCCGTTAACTGCTTCTGCGGCAGCTACAACTGATGCTGCACCAGCTACGACAGAACCAGCACAAGCAGTTCAATCTGCCATTGAATCAATTAATGGAGGAGACCAAGTAATTGTTCCCTTTGCCACACAATCTGCGTTTGATACAACATTAGGCGGTCAACAAACGGTATCTTATTTTAAGATTCCAGCTGGGTTGGGTTACGTTAAAATCTGGGTAAAAAATACAGGCAGTGAATCTATTAAATTTGCCCTGCATAAGGGATCAGCAAGTGGGCCGGTCGTAAAAGAAGCGACGATACCGGCTGATGGTAAAGCATGGGAGTGGAGAAGCCCCTCAGCTTTATCAACTGGCGATTTTTATGCTACTTTTAACGCGAGTAATACTAATATGAAAGGTCAAGCTTACGGCAAAATGGCTTCAACACAAAGTGAATTATAATCCAAAAATGCAAGTGATCTAATTGGTAATATGCCCCCTACTACATAGTTTTATGATATGTAGTAGGGGGCATTTATATAGCTTCATTTTTCTAAAGCGGCATTTACGGCCTCAATGGCATGGATTATTGTCGTATCGAATAGTGGGCTTTCTGAGTCCTTCGGTTTAATTAACAAGCCAATTTCTGTGCAACCCAAAATGACTCCCTCAGCCCCATGATCAACCAGATGTTGAATTACTTTTTTATAATAATCCCTGGAGGATTCTATAATCTGTCCAAAACCTAACTCTTCGTAAATGATTTTATTGACAATAACCCGCTCTTCCTCGTTGGGAATGAGCACCTTGATTCCGTTCGATTCTATGCGGGATTTATAAAAATCTTGTTCCATCGTGTATCGGGTACCAAGCAAGCCAACGGTTTTTAGGTTAGAGCTTTTAATTTGCTTTGCTGTTGCATCAGCAATGTTCTTCAATATGATCCACGACCTTGTGCATTGTATTTGTACAGATCACTATAAACTCTGCGCCCGCTTTTTCCAAAGCTGCAGCTGCTTTCCCTAATATTTTACCTGCTTTCTCCCAATCTCCTTCAGATTGACAGCGTTCAATCTCGTCAAAATCGACACTGTACAACAGACACTTTGCCGAATGAAATCCCCCTAACCTGCCATTTATTTCTTCATTAATGATCCGATAGTACTCCAGCGTAGATTTCCAGGTCATTCCACCGATAAGTCCAATAGTTTTCATAGGCCCTCCTTATTAGACAGTGTTCACTTATTTTATCCTGATTGATTGAAAATTTTAACAGGACATCAGCTGCTTCTATAATGGGTCAATCCTTGTCACTCCGTCAAGTCAAGAAAAAGCTTAGCGTCTCGGAACTATTCGCGGCTTCAAAAGTTCTACATATGTATTGGCTATGATTGATCTATTGGATTTTCAATACAGAAAGGAATGAAGGTAATGGGGACTGGTTACAAGCTCAAAAGCATGATTATAGTCGGGGTTTTATCTGTTATACTGGCTGGTTGTTCCGGTTCTTCGCAGACATCGGCTGCTCAAACGGAAAAAACAACTGTTTTAACAGGCAAAGAAATTAATTTGACCACCTCTGTAAGCAATCAGGAAATCGCTCCAGGCAAAACTTTGCCGGTATGGACATTCAATAATTCTGTTCCTGGCCCGCAAATTCGGGTCAAACAAGGTGAAACGGTAAAAGTCAACTTGAAGAATCAGTTGCCGGAGCCAGTCACCATTCATTGGCACGGCGTTCCTGTCCCGAATGCAATGGACGGCATTCCAGGCGTAACGCAAAACGCGGTTCAACCTGGCCAATCGTTTACGTACGAGTTTAAAGCAGATGTCCCTGGCACCTATTGGTACCATTCACATCAGGATAGTGTAAATCAGTTGGATCGCGGATTGTATGGATCTTTTATCGTCGAACCGAAGGAAGGCACCGGCGTTGACCGTGATTATACGCTTGTTCTCGATGAATGGGTAAGCTCCGGGGAAATGTCTGGCAAGAGCATGTCTAGTGATAATATGTCCGGCATGGATCACGGTACGATGAATATGGGAGAAGATATGAGTATGTACGACCTGTATACTATAAATGGAAAATCCGGTTCGCTTGTGGAGCAGCTTCCTGTTACACAGGGGGATAAAGTCCGAATTCGATTGATCAATGCGGGTTATCTGTCTCACCAAATTCATTTGCATGGACATGAATTCAAAGTTATTGCTACCGATGGGCAGCCGATCAACAATCCAGGCATACTGAAAGATAATGTCGTAAGCATTGCCCCAGGAGAGCGTTACGATATTGAATTTACCGCCAACAATCCGGGCCGATGGCTGATCGAGGACCATGGCGACAAAGCAGCTGTTGCAGGGATGAAAGCCACCATCGCTTATGAAGGTGCTCCCGCCGGTTCCGACAAAGCAAATGAGTCGGAGAAACTGACAGTTGTCGATATAAGTCGTTATGGCCAAGCAGGCAAAGCCAACTTTACGTTAGATCAGAAATATACGTTGCAATACACGATGAATTTGAACACAAGTATGAAAAACGGCGAAATGGTCTACACCATCAACGGAAAGACGTTTCCAGAAACCGAACCGATCAAGGTCAAGAAAGGAGATACCATCAAGGTCCGCCTCGTCAATAACTCGAAAACCGAGGATCATCCGATGCATCTACACGGTCACTTCTTTCAAATGCTAAGCAAGAACGGGAAACCGCTTGAAGGGTCTCCAATCATCAAGGATACGCTGAATTTGCGGCCAGGCGAAGAATACGTCGTTGCATTCGAAGCAAATAATGAAGGGAACTGGATGTTCCATTGTCATGATCTTCATCACGCCTCAGCCGGTATGGTGACAGAATTAAAATATACAGATTACAAAACCGGCTTTGTTGCAGATACAAATGCAGGGAACAAGCCGGAATAGCTTCAAGAATAGGGCGAGCTGAACAGATCCTTTTACGGATCATGATTTGGCTCGCCCGCTTGCATAAAAACATTACGAGTCTGTTTATAATCGTATTCCTGATAAAAATCAGGTATAATACAGCCAAAAAGAAACGGCATCATAGGGCAGTCACCATTATTGCAGGTCTTTCTGGCATCATTTATGAAAGCGCCTTCCTGATGCGAGGCGCGTTTTTTGTGTTTATCGTTGAAAGGACAAACTGTAGGGGAAAGCAGGTGCATCTGCATTGTTAAAAGATTTTTCCCGGCGTTTTATCCATCCTGTGCAGCGAAGTATCCGCAGCAAGCTGATCATCACGATGGTGCTGCTTGCTGTGCTGCCCATTATCGCCATCACGGCGCTGGCTGCCGAAAACAGCAGGACGTCCATGGAGTCTGAAGTCATCGACACCAATTTATCCAATATGAAATGGACCGGTATTTATTTGGGGGAACAGTTTTCGCAGCTGAACAACCTGATTTATACGATTCAAGTCAACCCGGCGCTAAGTGAGTACCTGGGGGATCAGGAAGAGGACAACCTTTCAAGCCGCTTGGCCGAGCAGCGCAAAATTTTTGAAATTCTGAACAGCGTCTATTACTCGGCAGGCAATCATGTGGTCGGGATCAGCTTGTACGTACATGAAACCGGTACACTGTTCACGATTAATTCCATGCAAAATGATGTGCAGACGCTTTCTGCTCCTCCTGTGGTCTACAATGATCTTGCGCGTCAGCATAAGGATTTCATCATTGATACCAGTAGCGATGATCCGGAAAAATTCAGGCTCATCCGCAGCATTAATCGCTTTGAGAATCAGGAAAGGCTCGGAGCCATCAGCCTGGAGATCCGCTGGTCAGCCTTTAACCAAACGCTTGAGCTGCTGGGCGGTATGGATAAGCAGGGAGTACTTATTGTCGGAAGCGACGGCAAGACCATGTACACGCCATTAGTTGAAAGCGTTTTATCCGGTGAAGCTGCAGAACATCTTGCCGCCTTGAGTCCAGGTCCTGGCTATTTCCGTACATCTCAGGCATATGTGTTTTATAGTACCGTCGATCCGATCGGGCTGCGGCTGGTCAAAGTCATTCCGAAGCGGGATATTGACCAGAGCGCGATAAACACCATGACCTACGGCCTGCTTGTAGGCGCCGTCTCCGCGGCACTATCGGTGCTGCTTGCTGTTATTGTCGCCTGGAGAACGGCGCGGCCCATCGTCAAGCTTGCCAAATCGATGCGTGGTATCGATCTAATTGATGAGCGCAAGGAACTGCCCGCCCGCAGCGGAAGAACGGATGAGATCGGCTTGCTGGAAAATAATCTGCACGATATGGCCGTTCGTATCCGCAGTCATATTCAGAATGAATACAAGATCAACTTGGAAAAGAGAACGGCCGAGCTTAAAGCGCTGCAATCACAGATCAACCCCCATTTTCTGCAAAACACGCTGCAGCTCATCGGCGGTATGATCTATGCCCGCAAGCCAGAGGAGAGCTATGAAATTATCCGCTCCTTAAGCGAAATGTTCCGTTATATCGTGCGCGAGCCGGATCATCTCGCTTCCCTACAGGCGGAGCTGAATCATCTGCAGCACTACATGCATATCCAGCAGAAGCGGTTCTCAGGCAGGCTCCATTATACGCTTGAGGTAGAGGGTGAGGTGCTGCAGAGTGAGCTGCCCAAGCTCTCCTTGCAGCCGATTGTCGAAAATGCATTTGCACACGGGCTGGAGTTCAGACAGGAGGATTGGAAGCTGGAAGTATCGATCAAGCGCAGCGGTGCCGGGGTGCTGATCCGGATCAGGGATAACGGAGCCGGGATGAACCCTGAACGGCTGTCAAAGCTGCGCAGCAAGCTCGCTGCCGGTACAGACGGCCACTGGGCGAGCGGAAAGAGCATAGGACTGATTAACGTTGCTGCCCGCATTCGTATGTATTTCGGTCCGATGTATGGAATCAGCATAAGCAGTGAGCAGGGGAAAGGCACGGACGTTTGCATCCGTATTCCATGGGAATCAGGGGGGTGGCAGATTGATGATCAAAGTGCTTTTGGTGGATGATGAAAACTGGAACAGGGACATGATCCGGACGCTCGGAGAATGGGAGCGGCTTGATCTGCAAATCGTTGGTGAAGCCGGAGACGGGATCGAGGCTGTACGGCTGACGGAAGCATTAAAACCCGAAATTGTCATTACGGATATGCGCATGCCCGCTGCCGATGGTGTGGAGCTGCTGCGGATTTTAAACGACTGCTTTCCGGAGATTAAAGCGATTGTCATCAGCGGGTATGACGACTTTAATTATGCCAGGCATGCGCTAAAATACAGGGCGGTCGATTATCTGCTCAAGCCAATTGATCCGCTGGAGCTTAATGCAACACTGCAAAAATGCAAAACAGAGCTGCAAAACAGCACGAACTCCGAGCTGGAGCCGCTTGATCTTGAATTTTCGCAGCATCTTGCCGGGTATAAGCAAAGGCTGCGTTCTCATTTCAATGCATTGAACAGGGAGGCCATAACTGTCGTATTCGGACAGCTTCAACAGGATTTGGATGCGGACATAGGCAGACGCAAGCTGGGACGGGTGGTGCAGGAGCTGCTGCTTCATTTAAAAGAGCTGCTCACTGCCGCCATGCCGGGAGCGGAGCAGCAGGAGCTCAAGGTGACGCCACATACGTTATCGTCTGCCGACACAGCAGTACATGAAGTGCAGCAGTACTATATGCAGGCGATTGATGCGCTGGTTCAGCACCGTAAATTCAAGAACAAGCTGAATTTGGAGGAAGTCAGGCAGTATATGGAGCAGCATTTCAGTGAACCGGTTACGCTGGAGTTTTTGGCCAAGGTGTTTTTTGTCAGCAAAGAATATCTCAGCAAGGCATTTAAGCAGGAATACGGGCTGAATGTGACCGACTATATTTTACAGCTGCGGATGGAAAAGGCCAGGGAATGGATAACGGAGGACCAGCTTCCTATAAAAAGTGTGTGCGAGATGGCTGGTTACGAGGATGTATCCTATTTTTACCGTGTATTCAAGAAGTATTTTGGAATAGCGCCGGGGGAAATGCGCAAACAGAGTTAAGTTTAAAAATGTCCAATAAAATGGTCTAAATCCGTCCAATGGAGCGCTTACATCATTGTTTTACAATGAAAGCGTAAACAAAAAAGAACAGTGAACATCAGGGAGGTCATGGATGTGAGGAAGATATGGAAAGGCTTGACGGGCTCTGTATTGACTGCTGTACTGCTGGCCGGATGCGGTGCCAATGCGGGTACAAATGATGCAGAGGGCGGGTCCTCCGCAGGAAACACCGCCACGCTCAAAATGTTCATTGCCCTGCCAAGACTGAAAGAGCATTACGACAAGTACATTGAACAGTTTAAGGCAAAGATGAAAGCGGAGAAAAATATCGACGTAACGGTGCAGCTGGAAATGCCGCCGTCAGATAATGCGGCTCAGATTCTGAAAACCCGACTTGCCTCCAATGATGCGCCGGACGTGTTCGCGCTGCATGCGGTCAATGAGATTCCCTCCTTCTACAAAGCCGGTTATCTGGAAGACCTGTCGAATCAGCCGTTTGTAGATAAGCTGCTGGACAGTGTAAAGCCGTCTGTAACGACAACTGACGGGAAAATCGTAGCTGTTCCTATGGAGACACTCTCTTGGGGATACCTGTACAACAAGAAAATTTTTGAAGAACAGGGCATTACCCCGCCGACAACGCTGACAGAGATGAAAGCCGCAGTCGATAAGCTGAAGGCGGCGAATATTACGCCATTTGAAATCTCCTACAAGGAAGCCTGGATTCCACAGCTGTTCCTGCCGCTCGCGGCCGGTGCCACGATCAATACGGGAGACAAGGATTTCGTGGAACGGATGAATAGTGACCAAGGTTCCTTCAGTGAAATTAAGGCTTCTCTGTTCGGTATAATGGATCTGGTCAACGCCAATGGCACGGATCGAGCCCTGGAGGTGGGCGGAGATGACGGAGCGGCCGCCTTTGCTGCAGGCAAAGCTGCGATGTGGGTGCAAGGCCCATGGTATGCGGAGACGATCCTGAAATCGAACCCGGATCTGGACTTCGGTGTGGCCCCGCTCCCCATCAATGATGACCCGAATGCCACGATGATCGACCTGAGCACATCGACTTCGTTAGCCGTGTCTTCCTCCAGCAAGAACAAGGAGCTGGCGCTGGATTTCATCAACTACGTGCTGGATGACCAGGATTCAAGCGAATTTTACCAAGCCCTGAAATTCAATCCGGTTGCCAAAACCCACACGTATGAAAGTTATCCATGGGTGAATGACGCTATGGAATATGTGAAGGTTGGCAAGTCCTATCAGGACCCGGCCATTCCACAGGCGGTTAAAGATGAAGCTGGTAAAGCGCTGCAGTCCTACTATGCCGGACAAATGTCTCAGGATGATGTCATTGCCGCTTTGGATAAAGCATGGAAATCGTTCAACAAGGTGAACAAGTAAAAGAAAGTGCCAAGCAAAACTTGATGCAGCCATACCTGGAGTGGGGAAGAGAGCACTCTTCCCGCTCCTTTTCCCAAAGCTGCACGGAGAGGAGGAGCCATTGGTGTATAACGGGGTATACAAAAAGTACATGTCACTGCTGCTGTTCACGGCCCCGGCGTTTGTTCTCTATACGATCTTCCTGCTCATCCCGACGATTGGCGGCATGTACTACAGCTTTACGGACTGGAACGGGCTGAACGCGGATTACGATTTTATTGGCTTGGCCAACTTTACGGAGGCGCTGCGGGAAGACCCGGATTTTATGAATTCACTATGGTTCACGCTGAAATATGTGCTGTTCATGATCGTTTTGCAAAATGGAATCGCCCTGCTGCTGGCGGTGCTGATCGAGTCCCGTACGAAGAGCAAAGGCTTTTTCCGGACGATCTTTTTTATGCCCAACATGATTAGTACCATCATCAGCGCATTTATGTGGACGTTTGTATTTTCCCAGGTGCTGCCGCAGCTGGCCGAGCGGTTCGCCATCACCTTTCTGAACCAGTCCTGGCTGGGTGATCCGCAGTATTCCTTTTACTCCATTCTGACCGTGTCACTCTGGAATGGGGTAGGGTACATGATGATCATCTATCTGGCTGCCCTGCAGGGAGTTCCGCAAAGCCTGAAGGAAGCCGCGATTATTGACGGAGCCAGTCCGCTCCAGACATTGCGCAGTGTGGTGCTGCCGATGATTACCCATGCGGTCACGATCTGTTTTTTCCTGACATTGAACGGTGCCTTTAAGGTATTCGAGGTCGTGTACGGATTGACAGGCGGGGGACCAGGCCGCGCCACACAGGTGATTACGATGAACATTTACGAGGAAGCATTCTCCAATAACTTTCGCTACGGATATGCAAGCGCAAAATCTGTCATTCTGTTTGTCATCGTCCTGATTTTCACCCTGATCCAGATTACGGTCATGAAGAAAAGGGAGGTGGAGGCATGAAAAAACACACAGCCAGCTCCCTGCTGATAAGATTGTTCCTGATCTTTGGTGCTGTCATTGCCTGCTTTCCGATCTATATGGCGGTCGTCAATTCGTTCAAGACCCAGGGCGAAATGTTTGCATCCTTTATAGCGCTGCCGACAACAATGCATTGGGAAAACTATGGCGACGCATTTGTTAAAATCAATCTGTTGGGCAGCACGCTGAATTCCGCCACGATATCCATCATCGGCATTGCCGGCATTATTCTGACCGCCTCCATGGCAGGATATAAATTATCCCGCACACGTGGCAGATTAAGCGGTGCGATTTTCTTTCTGTTTGTCGCTTCCATGCTGGTACCGTTCCATTCCATCATGATCCCGCTCACGAGAATGGCTAAAGCGATGCATGTGCAGGGCACCACCTACGGTCTCGCTTTGATCTATATCGGGCTTGGCGTAAATATGGCCATCTTCCTCTATCACGGGTTTGTCAAATCAATCCCGCGTGAGCTGGAGGAATCTGCGCAGATCGACGGCTGCAACGAGTTTCAGACATTCTTCCGGATCATTTTCCCGCTGCTGCTGCCGATTACAGTCACCATTGCGATTTTGGATTTCCTGTGGATCTGGAACGATTTCCTGCTGCCGCTGCTGATGCTCACGGATGTGAACACATACACGCTAATCCTGTCGACGAACATGCTGTTCGGGGAGTATAACAAAGATTGGCCCTTGATTCTCTCCTCACTGGTGCTGACGGCGATCCCGGTTGTTATTATTTACGGATTCTTTCAGAAATTCATTATGGAGGGCATCGCGGAAGGCGCGGTGAAGGGTTAGGAATAAACTTTGGTGCCATTATAGAACACAGCATCTTTCCCTTCTTATACAAGTAAAATTCCCCTTCAAAAAACTTGAAGGGGAATTTTGCGTATTCTCATAAATGATGTAATAAGGAGATACTGTTATATAGAATGTGAGAATACTGGTAAATGGAGAAAAGTGTATTTAGCACGCTTTTTATTTACTGATCGTTCTCAAATATGTTAAATTAATTGAAGGAGGGAAATGAAGTGTCGAGAAGTAAGGAGTTTGATGAGACCGAGGTATTGGATAAAGCGATGCGGCTTTTTTGGGAACAAGGTTGTACACTTTTTATTGCTAGTATTCGCTGTGACTTAGAAAATGCCATGAACCGATAATTGTTCACACAAAAAATAGAGGTGAAATTGTAGTTAGTGGCTCGTAATAAGGGGAAACTTCTTCAGCTTGCAACATGATTGATGTTAATATTAAGGCTTTGACAATTATGACAAAACTGTTCTTGCCGGACATGGTCAAAAGAGGTCAGGGCGGCGTGATGAATGTAGCTTCCTTGGTGGCTTTCTTTCCGGGATCTATGATGTCCATTTACTACGCAACGAAAGCATATGTTTTATCATTCACCGAAGCTCTTGAAAACGAACTGAGTGGTGCGGGAGTGACTGTGACGGCATTATGCCCAGGAGTTACGTCAACCGGCTTTGTAGACCGTTCGGGCATGGGCGATTCAAAATTGATAAAGAATGGTGCAATCATGGAGGCTGGTCAGGTGGCTGAGGAAGGGTATAGGGGCTTCTTGCGTGGCGATACGATCATCATACCTGGGGCTCGCAACCGACTAATGGCATTTATTCCGCGGTTACTGCCACGCAAATTGGTTACTCATATGGTTAGATCCACACAAAACAGAACGGGGCATTGATTTCATTTCACTTTCTACAAGTCAAATTCCCTTGATAAAAATACTTTACTGATCGTTCTAAAAATGATAAGATTGCTCTAGGTTAAAAATCTTCATTGTGATCAAAATAGAACGATCATTCTCTAATGGTCGCTCAAATTAAAAGGAGAGAATTGCATGAAGTATACAGTAATTACAGGAGCAAGTTCAGGAATTGGTTATGAGACTGCATTGGCGTTTGCTGCTCGGGGCAAAAACTTGATCATTGTTGCCAGAAGATTAGATAAGTTAGAAGAACTTAAATCAAAGGTTAAGGAGATAAATTCAGATCTTGATGTTGTTGTTGTTACGAGTGACCTTTCGGTTACTGATCAGGCATACAATTTATATAAGGATTTAAAGAGATATCAAATTGAAACATGGATTAATAACGCAGGGCTTGGAGAAGGAGCCTTTGTTGCTGATCAAAAATTGGAAAAAGTAGAGAATATGCTGAGAGTGAACATTGAATCCTTGACTATTCTTTCTACGCTCTATGTTAGAGACTATGCTGATGTAGAAGGCGCTCAGTTGATTAACGTATCTTCAGCACTTGGATATGCTATCGCTGTAGGCAGTGTCACATACTCTGCAACCAAATATTATGTTAGTGCCTTTACTGAAGGGCTTGCTAAAGAATTGGAACTAAAAGGTGCAAAATTAAAGGCGAAAATTCTGGCACCAGCTATTACGGAGTCAGAATTTGCACAAAAATCAATAGATGCTGAAGCTTTTGATTTTAAAGCAAACATGCCTAAATATCATACTTCTAAGCAAATGGCTGGTTTCATGATGGACCTGTATGATAGCCATGAAGTGGTAGGAATTGTAGATCAAAATTATACCTTCAATTTAAGAGGACAAATTTATCCACTGATTTCAGAATTCTAAATATAGTTGTAAATCTGTCCATACAATTAATCTCACTTAAATAGGAGGAATAAAGTTGGATAAAATATGGGATAAAACAAAAATTGGAAACATAGAACTGCCTCATCGACTAGCGATGGCCCCAATGACACGCAGTAGAGCACAAGAAGATGGTACACCTGGAGAGTTGGCTGCACTCTATTATGCTCAACGCGCTTCCTTGGGACTTCTAATTACGGAAGGTGCACAACCATCCGACGATGGTCAAGGATACTTAATGACACCTGGGATTTATACAGAAAAGCATATTGAAGGATGGAAAAAGGTGACGAGTGCTGTACATGAAGCAGGCGGATACATCTATATCCAGTTAATGCATGCTGGTCGTGTGTCACACCCTGACAATACACCGCATCATCGACAACCTGTTGCGCCATCTGCAATTGCTCCGGGGATAGAAACGTTTACAGCTACAGGTATGCAGGAGATCCCGGTACCACGTGAACTAAGTAAAGAAGAAATTCAAACAACCATTCAAGATTATCGAAAGGCCGCGGCTGCAGCTATTGCAGCAGGTGCAGACGGTGTTGAAATTCATGGAGCAAACGGATATTTAATCAACCAATTTATTGGAGAAAATTCAAACACGCGGACTGATGAGTATGGTGGTTCTATAGAAAATCGCGCTCGCTTTGCGATTGAAGTAGCCAAAGCTGTCGTTGATGAGATTGGCCCAGAGAGAACTGGCTTCCGCATTTCTCCAGGGACGCCTCTTGGCGGAATTCAAGATGGTGAACAAGGGCCAGAGCTTTACCGTTACTTGACGAAAGAATTAGCTAAATTGAATTTGGCTTATCTTCACGTCATGCACCTTGGAAATGATGAATTGCTCCAAGACATTCGTTCCTTATGGACTAATCCGCTATTAGTCAATCGGGCTGGACGGACAATAGACAATATCAGTGTTGATATTGATAGTGGCCTTGCTGATTTAGCTCCTGTTGGAGTGTGGTCATTAGCTAATCCTGATTTTGTGGAACGGCTTAAAGCAGGCGCTCCATTAAATGAAGCAGATCCTGCAACATTTTATGGTGGCGGAAGCAAGGGGTATACGGATTATCCTACATTGAAAGAATTAGAGCACCAGGAAAGTAAGTAATTGGCTTCAAATTAAAATTGGGTACAGCCTCATTTGCACTTCTATAAGGAAACAAACGGAAGGATGTTAATGAATAATGAAAACACTTATGAAAGCAGCTCAAATTACCAAGTATTCAAAAGAACTGCATGCTCAAGTCAATGATATTCCAATTCCAGAAATTGCTGGCAACGAAATTTTGGTAAAGGTCAAATCTGCCGCCGTCAATCCACTCGAAATGTTAGTTATTACAGGTAGCGTGAAACTGATTCAAGATTATAAATTCCCGCTGACTCTTGGTAATGAATTGGCAGGAATTGTTGAAAAAGTAGGGAGAAATGTAAAAGGATTTTATATAGGTGATGAAGTCTACACACGACTGCCACTAAATAAAATTGGTGCTTTTGCGGAATATGCTGCGATTGATGCTGACGCAATTGCGCCTATGCCTAAAAATTTGTCCTATGCAGAAGCCGCTGCCGCAGCATTGACTGGGCTTACGGCGTATCAGGGCTTGCATGAAGAGCTTGAGGCACAGTCTGGAAAGTCTGTATTTATCCCAGGTGGATCGGGTAGTTTTGGTCAAATGGCTGTCCCGATTGCAAAGGCTATGGGGCTTAAGGTTATTGTTAGTGGCAACTCACAAGCACGCGAACGTACTTTAGAAATTGGTGCAGACCAATATTTAGATTACACCAGGGAAAACTATGTTGATTTGTTGTCAAATATTGATTATGTGATAGATACCTTGGGAGCCAAGGAATTCGACAATGAATTGAAAATTATTAAACCGGGTGGAAGATTACTTTCTCTCCGTACAGGGCCAAATAAGCGGTTTGCTGAAGATAAAAATTTTCCATGGTGGAAAAAGAAGCTTTTTTCTCTTGCTGGTGCAAAATATGATAACAAAGCCAAGAAGAATAATGTAGAATACCGATTTATTTTTGTTCGTTCCGATGGCGCACAGCTAAAAGAAATCACCAAAATTATTGAAGAGAATAATATTGTTCCACCGCTGCATCCAAAACAGTTTACAATTAGCGAAATAAATGAAGCGTTAGAATTAGTCGCAAATGGACGTCCAAAAGGGAAGGTGATTATAAATTTCTAAGGAGAACACGATGAAAGCAGTTCCAAATCGTCTCGCTTAAGGGGGGAGGTACTATAAGTTTGCTGAATGCTCACTCCAATGTATAATGAATGCACGAGGTGATGAATATGGCAAGACATAAAGAATTTGAGGTAAATGAAGTACTGGATAAAGCAATACATCTTTTTTGGGTGCAAGGTTATGAAAAAACTTCGATGCAAGAATTGGTTGAATATATGGGGATTCATAGAAGAAGCATCTATGATACTTTTGGTGATAAGCATGCTTTATTTATGAGTGCACTTAAAAGATATGAAGCTATTCAAAATAACAAAATGAGGCTATTGGTTGAGAAGCAAGAGCCGGTTAAACAATTATTACAATATTTTTTGCAGACCACTTTAGAGAAAGAAGGAGATCCTCAAGGGTGTTTCCTCGTGAATTCTGGTGTGGAACTAGGCGTGTTAGATCAAGAGGTATCTTCTTTTGTTGAAGATAGCTATACAAAAACTGAAAAATTATTATACGAACTTATTCTTATTGGTCAGCAAACAGGTGAGATCGCAGCTAAACTTGACCCTGATGTCCTTTCCCATTACTTTATGAATGCTTGGCTAGGATTACGTACAATGGTCAAAACAGCAACCAATCAAGAGAAGTTATCGGGTATTATTAATACAACACTAAGTATTTTAGAATGAACCTCCCCTACTTACACTTCACTTAGAAATAGGGGTTTCTTACCAACCACACCGTTACCTTCTGCAAACAAATAGGTTGGCTATTGGCTTTCGCTGCCAGCAGCGGAAATCTAGCGGAGTGGTTCAGTAAGCAACACTTTTGCAAGTGGGTGGGAACTCACCATCTACTACTTCTCGCGCATCTAAACGATCCGTAGATACTTAATCGATTTCGTTTCGCCCAAATATCGGATGTCTCCATGCAGATATTTGGACAATATTCCTTTGCTTCCATGAACGTCCCGATGTTCTTTATAGCCGCAGGAGCAGGTATAGTTTCTTGTAGAAGTCTTTTTCCTTCTACCGCAACAAGGACATTGTTGACTTGTGTAGCTTTCATTCACCTGTTTCACGTTTGTTCCATGGACTTCAAGCTTGTATTCGAGTTGTTTCCGGATCTTGCCGAAGCTCCAATTGGATAGTTTTTGCGTGACGGTTTTTCTTTTCTTCTTTTTCGTATGGCGTTGTACGCCTTCCACTTGGCCAATCACGACTTCCTTGACGTCATTTTCCGTACACCACTGCACAAATTGCTTGGTGGTTTTATGAATGACATCCTGGAGTTGACGTTCGCTTTTGCCGAGGATGTACGTTTTGGCTTTCTTGTATTTTTTCCATTGTCGGCTGCCTTTTTGACATTTGCTCATCCGCTTCTGAATTTCGGCCAGCTTTTTGTTGCGAAGCCGATGAATGCTTCTGGCTTTTCTTCCCGTGATGATGATCGACTGGTTTGTGGTGGTCGTTGCCGCAATCGAGTGAATCTCTCCCAAATCCACACCTGCGACCTCGCTACCCTCGTTGACTTTGGCTACTTTCCCATCCTCATAGCAAAGAGAAACCATCAGTTTTCGGTCATATACCAGTTCGATTTCTTTGATCTCGGCATCAGGCAAGTCGGCTACGATAATCTGAATCGGCTGCTGGCGCTTTCCGTTCTGGATGCCTAAGCTTAACTGGATGGTGTTGCCCTCGATTTTGAACGATTGGTCTACCCATTTCGTGTTGAAAACCTTTTTCTTTTTGTAGGGGTATTTGGTCTTCAGCCCTTGCCTTTTTGCTTGCCTGGCGCTCTCTCGGGCAAACAAATATTTATGACAAACAGCCTGTACAGATTGTGAGTGCAGGGGGAACTGATTTTTTATAGCGGTTTGAAGTTTGGTTTGTCCAATCCATCTTCCATGATGCTGCAGGGAATAGTTTTTGGCGATCAACAGACATTCATTCCAAACTTCGGCTGAAATCCGATTACACGCAAACAGTCGGTCCAGATCAGCTTTGGAAGCTCGGAATGCGGTTTTGACACAACGAATCACTCCGCTTTCACCTCCTTCCCTGGATGCTCAATATAGGTTTTCAATACTTCCAGAGCAGCCCCGCCTACGGTAATCAGACAGTAATTTTGCGACCAGAAATATTCTTTCCACCATTTCTTTTTGACATCGGGGAAATCTTTCTTGATCAGACGAGAGTTGGCGCTCTTATAAGCGTTGATAGGGACTGTTTGAAGTAGAACATATATTCCCATCATACCACACAAACATTCGACTAGGAAAGCACGAGCCTTATACAATATACAAGTGCATTTAGGCCTCGCCTAACCGAGATTCATCCCCTACCTGCAGAGGAAGGGGACTTCTCCCGGAAACATGTTAAAAAACGAATCTTAAAGCCCCTGATCTGAATTGGGTAGGTCAGTGGTACTTTAAGATCGATCTCTGCGCGAGAAGTGAATAAATTTCAAATTATGTGATGAATGAAGGAAGCTCGACTTCATTAAAGATAATCTCAAGTAATTATATGGAAATAATAGAATGAACATTCTATAAACAAAAAATTTTTTGGGCAATGAAGAAGATGAATAACATGTTTACATATATCATATATACCAAGTAGATCATTTTATGTACCATATGTGCCCAATCTATATTGACAGAGGAGGAGGAGATGCAGAGCGTACATAAAGTCTATTCAAAGAAACTTGATAACTAAGGGATCTTAACGAAATAACCTACCTGTTTTGAGGTGAAATGGTGTAATTCCATTCTCCATGAAAGGAATCTTTTTCAAGTTTTACTTCGGATAATTGGGCATCAGTTACTTTGATTCCTTTCGGGTAGATCGACGTATCAAGTGAGGCTTGTACCTTCAGTCCGGTCGTAGTCGTTGTGGAAGCAATCAAATTGACAATGACTTCGTGACTCGAGAGCGGCTTCCCGCGCCAATTTTGTGTAATGCAAGAGAACAAGCGGTGCTCAATCTTATTCCACTTGCTGGTCCCAGGAGGGAAGTGGCTCACGGAAATCGACAGGCCCGTTTCGTTGGAAAGGTTCTGTAATTCGGTTTTCCATAGTCGAACCCGAGAGCCATTACTTCCACCGCCATCGGCTGTAATCATGAGTTTCGTCGCGTTTGGATACGTCTGTTGCCCCATCGTATTCCACCAACGCCGAATACTTTCGACGGCAAATGCGGCTGTATCATGATCGGTTCCGACACTTACCCATCCTGCATTTGCCGTCAGATCGTAGACGCCGTAGGGATTCACTTTCCCGAGCTCCGGGATTTGAAAGTCATGAACACGTACGTTTTCTGGGCTGCCTTTGGGTTGCCACTCGACGCCGCCATTCTTAAAGTCGCCGACCAACTCTTTCTTTTTGGTATCGACCGAAATGACCGGCTGTCCCTCGGACTGAAAGCGTTGTACGTGATCGTGGATATGTTGGAACTGCGCATCCCGATCTTCATGGCGGCTTCCTTCATCCGTTTTACGATTGGCTTGCAGACTATACCCAAGCTCATGAAGCAACTTCATGACCATTTGGGCACTGGTCGCATGTCCCATTTCTTGCAAAGCTGCCGCGAGCTTCAGGGTACTTTTGGACGTCCAGCGTAGAGGGGAATCCGGTTCTCCTCGCGTGACGGGATCAATCAAGGCTTGGAGATCTTGGAGCAACGTAGGATCGGTATCGACTGTCCGCTTACGACCTCCACCGGGCTTACGAATCCGGTCTTTATCGATCTGTTCGGGATGTTCCAGTTCCCGGATGCCTTGTTGAATGACTTTGTGCGAAACGCCCAGTTCTCGTTCTATGAATGCTATGCCGCCGCGTCCATATGCGAGTGCTTCGGTTGCGACGAATAATCTCCTCTGGAGCTCATTCAGGAATGGGTATAACTGTTCGTAGCGTTGCTTTACCGTACTTTGCATGGGAATCCCTCCTTCGGGTCGGAGGAGGGTTCCTACCAATCCCTTGTTGCTCTTAGTCTAACAAATTCTGAGAGCGTTTTGGGATTTCCAGTTCCTTCACCATTGTTCCAGGGTCATTATTTCGTTGAGTTCCCTAACGTATTGCCTTTGCATGAAATAAATTTTTTCCACGTATTTGTAAGCGCTTGCTTAGTGAGGTAGGCTATACCTATACCATTGCGGAAACGGGGAGATTCTTCTGATGGGATTGAGCAAATACAAGAGATTGGCAACGATTTGTTTGGTAACAGGTGGCTTGCTGTTAAGCACGGCTTGTTCCAGCGGCGGCTCGGGTACGGATGCGGGCGGCGGAGAAAATGATAAAAATGTGATCAGCATTACGTTCCGCTCCGGCGGCGGAGCCAATCAGGCCTTAACGGAGTGGCTGGAGCAGGAGGTCATTCCGGAATTCAAAAAAGCGCATCCGGATGCAGAAGTAAAGCTGTCTCCGCTGAATGTGTCGGAAGGCGATTATTTTGCCAAGGTTGCTCTGATGCTGAAATCCGCCAATACCGCACCGGATGTGGTGACAGAGGATACGTTCATGGTCAACTCGGATGCCAGCGCAGGGTATTTGGAGCCCTTGGACGACAAGGTGAAAGACTGGAGCGAGTGGGGACAGTTTACCGAGAACGTCAAAAACGGGGTCATCGCCCAGGACGGTAAAGTGTACGGAGTACCTTATAATACCGACTCCCGTGGACTGTGGTATAACAAGCAGCTATTCCAGCAGGCCGGTCTTCCGGTGCCATGGGAGCCCAAGACGTGGGACGACATTTTGACTGCTGCCAAAACGATCAAGGAGGAGCTGCCTGCGGACGTCGTTCCGCTCTGGATGAACTCAGGCAAAGCGACCGGGGAAGCCACCTCCATGCAGACTTTTGAAATGCTGCTATATGGCACAGGAGACCCACTGTATGACACGGAGTCCAAGAAATGGATTGTGAAGAGCGAAGGGCTGACGAATACGTTCAAATTTATCGACCAGGTCTACAAGCAAAAGCTTGGGCCGAACCTGTCCCAGGTATTGAACGGCCAGGCGGGTGCGGTGGCCTATCAGCAGCTCATGCCGAAGGGCAAGCTGGCCATCGGTCTTGACGGCGTTTGGCAGATTGGCACCTGGCGCGAGGGCGGCTCTGCCCCATGGCCGGAGTCCAAGGAGGTTATAGGTTTTGCAGCGATGCCAACGGAAAAAGGGCAGGCTCCCGGCTCTACTTCCATGTCCGGCGGCTGGGCCTGGTCCATCCCCAAAAATTCGGACAATAAAGAACTGGCTTGGGAATTTGTAAAACTGGCATCCAACAAGGAGCATAATTTGTCGCTTCTGCTGAAGGAGAACAATCTGTCTCCACGCAGTGACGTATCCGAGGATCCGAAGTACCAGGCGATCCCTATGTTCAAGGAAGCTTCCGCTTTCCTGAAGAACACCCATTTCCGTCCTGCCGTTGATAAATACCCTTCGGTATCGACCCAGATCCAGACGCTGGTTGAGGATGTCGTCACAGGAAGATTGACACCTGAACAGGCTGCCGAGCAGTATCAGGCGAATGTCACGAAAATTGTGGGCGAGGATCTTGTTACTACACGCTAACCAGCAGATGAACAAGAGAGGAGTGGTACTGTGGCTGCAAATCCGGCTGTTTCCGGGACGGTGCAGACGAATCGCTCTGCCAAACGGGATTACACGGCGCTCAGGTCGGTTCTGTTCTTATTTCCCGCATGGCTGCTGCTGCTTGTCTTTTTTGCCGGACCGATTCTGTTGACGTTCTATTTTGCATTTACGAACCTGTCCTTGACGGGTGCTGCCGCGCAAAACATACAGTTTGTCGGCTTCCAGAACTTCGCCGCGATGTTCCAGGATCCGAATTTCCGCATCAGCATGGTGAATACAATCCTGTTTTTGCTGGCATCCGCTGTGCTGGGACAGCAGATTTTAGGATTTATATTGGCTCTGCTCATGAAGGAAAGAAATCCGACGTTCCGGCGTTTGATCGGCATTATCGTCATCGCGGGCTGGGTTACTCCGGAAATTGTGGTGGCCTTTTGCTGGGTAGCTTTTCTCAGCGATAACGGCACCTTGAATGCCATACTCGGATATGCCGGGCTGCAGCCGGTAGCCTGGTTGTATACCTTCCCGATGGTCAGCGTGATCGTGGCCAATATATGGCATGGCACCGCTTTTTCCATGATGGTGTTCCAGGCTGCGCTGGATGATGTGCCCAAAACGATTGAGGAAGCGGCGGTCATTGACGGAGCAAGCCGGTTCCAGGTGCTTACCCGGGTCGTTATCCCGACGGTCAAGGGCTCCATTGTAACGAACATGATTCTGGTAACGCTGCAAACGCTGGGCGTATTCACCCTGATCTATGCCATGACAGGCGGCGGGCCGGGTACGGCCACGCAGACACTGCCGATTTTTATGTATAATCAGGCTTTTGTTAATTACCAGCTTGGTTATGGTACAGCCATTTCCCTAATCCTGCTGCTGATCGGCATCCTGGCGAGTCTGGTGTACATGCGGTCCATGAACGTCAAAGTATAGGGAAAGGCGGGTGAATGCACGATGAATCGTTTTAAAGCTGAAATAACCGTCCCCTATATCATTCTGACGTTTATAGGGGTGCTGTTTCTGCTGCCACTGCTGTGGGTGATTGTGGCTTCGGTTGACCCTGCTGCGCAGCAGGCTTTGAAAATTCCGGATTCCTTGACACTGCAAAATTTTACGTCAATCCTTACGGATCCGGCGAATATTCGCTCTTTTATCATCGGTCTGCTGCTCTCCTTCGGGCAAGCTGTACTGGTCGTGGTCATCGCAGGACTGGCGGCTTATCCGCTGTCCCGTTACAGTCTGAAGTACAAAAAACCTTTTATGTACACCATTCTGTTCATGACCTCACTCCCGATCACGGCGGTGATGGTACCTGTTTATCAGCTGTTTATTTACTTGAAGTTGGACGATTCCATACTGGGCACGATGCTGTTTCTAACGGCATCCGGTCTGCCTTACGGGATATGGATGATGAAAAATTTCATGGATGCCGTGCCGCTTGAGCTGGAGGAATCCGCTTGGGTGGATGGCGCCGCGATATGGACAGGGTTGCGGAGAATCGTGGCCCCCTTGATGGTGCCGGGCATCTGCACTGTTGCTATTTTTACGTTCTCAGGAAGCTGGGGCAACTTTTTCGTTCCTTACATTCTGATTCAGACACCGGAGAATTTTCCTGCTTCCGTCAGCATCTATCAGTTTTTTGGCAGCTACGGCATGGTGGAATACGGCAAGCTTGCGGCATTTTCACTGATTTATACGATGCCAGCCGTTGTGCTGTACATCTTCTCACAGCGTTATATGTCAAAAGGATTCAGTCTCGGCGGAGCATCCAAAGGATAAAGATTCGACGTTGAAGGGAGCTGCACGTAATGTTTTGGACGATTGAAAAGCTTGAACGCCGTATCCGTGAATTGAGCACATGGCGTTACCGCAATATCCGGCCTATTACTTCCTTCCAGGCTCAACTGGACAGGGAAGGGGCGGTAGGCCAGCGTCCTCCCCAAGAGGGAGAATGGTCGGTGATGAATACAGGAGACCGCTGGGAAGGGCGGGACAAATATACATGGATCAAGGCGGATGCAGATATTCCGGCGGACTGGAAAAGTGAAAAAATTGTTGGTGTGTTCGACTTCGGGAAAACGGGCGGGGGTGGCAATTCCGGTTTTGAATCCCTGCTTTATCTTAACGGAGAGCCCTATCAGGGCGTGGATATGAATCATCAGGAGGTGTTCATCAGTGACGAACTGGTTGGCACCAGCCTGAACCTGTGCTTCAGGCTGTGGTCTGGACTTGAGGGCGGCGGCAAACCAACGGTGCAGGAGCACCAGATCAAGACGGCGTATATCGCTTGTCTTGATACGAGGACCGATGATCTGTATTTTACAGCGAAAGCGGCTCTTGATACCGTCAATTATTTGCCAGAGACGCAGCCGGAAAGACAAACGCTGTTAAAAGCTCTGGATCAGGCTTTTCTGCTGATTGACTGGTCCGCCCCGGGATCGGATGCGTTCTACGAGAGCGTATATCGTGCGGGTTCCAGTTTAAATGAAGCGATTGAGAATATCCCGAAGCATTATCCGGTAACCGTGACATGTATCGGCCATACGCATATTGATGTGGCATGGTTGTGGCGGCTGAAGCATACGAGGGAAAAGGCCGCCCGTTCCTTCTCGACCGTGCTGCGACTGATGGAGCTTTTTCCGGAATATATCTTTTTGCAGACCCAGCCGCAATTGTACGATTATATCCGGCAGGATTACCCGGATCTTTACGAACAGCTCGGAAAGCGGGTGCAGGAAGGACGCTGGGAGACGGATGGTGGCATGTGGCTGGAGGCGGACTGCAACCTCACTTCCGGCGAGTCCCTTGTGCGGCAACTGCTCTATGGAACAAAGTTTTTCCGGGAACAGTACGGCAGGGAGTGTGAATATTTATGGCTCCCTGATGTATTCGGATATAGCTGGGCCTTGCCGCAGATTTTGATCAAATCGGGAATCCGCACATTTATGACGACCAAAATCAGCTGGAGCCAGTTCAACAAAATGCCGCATGATACGTTCAAATGGCGGGGCATTGACGGCACGGAGATTCTCACCCATTTTATTACGACACCTGAAGACGAGTATTGGTTCTACACCTACAACGGGCGCATTACGCCCCGTACGGTCAAGGGAAGCTGGGAGGTATACCGCGACAAGGCGGTGAATCAGGAGCTGCTGCTCTCCTACGGCTATGGGGACGGGGGAGGCGGCGTCAACCGCGAGATGCTGGAAATGCGCAGACGGCTGGATCGGATGCCTGGACTGCCGGCGGTGAAGACGGGAAGAGCGGACGAATTTTTTGCGCGCCTGCATGAAACGGTCGAGCATACGGACCAGTATGTGCATACCTGGGATGGGGAGCTGTATCTGGAGTACCATCGCGGCACCTACACGAGCCAGGCGTACAACAAGCGCATGAATCGGAAAATGGAGCTGCTGCTGCGTGAGGCTGAATGGAGAAGTGTATTGCAAAGTGTCTTATCCGGGGACTGGTCAGCCTATCCGGCACAGGAGCTTGAGGAAAGCTGGAAAATCGTGCTGCGCAACCAGTTCCATGACATTATTCCCGGCTCATCGATCCGGGAGGTGTACGAGGATAGCAGGGCTGAATATGAAGAGGCGGAACGTCTTGCGAGCGGGGCGCTGTCGGAAGTGGTCAAAGGACTCGTACACGGACATGATCGGCAATCTTTTACCGTCTTCAATTCCGCTTCCTGGAGCCGCAGCGGCATCGTTCAGATTGCCGGGCAGGGCGATGAAGAGCTGATCTGGAAAAATGAGAATGGTGCTCTCTTGCAGTACCAGCAGACCGCCGCTGGAAGCTGGCTCGTGTGGCTGGAGCAGATTCCGTCAATGGGAGCCGCAGTCATTACCTGCGAACAAGGTGGAGAGGAGCAAGCTAAAGAGGAGCAAGCTGGCTCTGTATTTCAAACGACGAACAACTCCATCACATCACCTTATTATGAAATTACATGGAATGAATACGGCCAACTGATTCGTATTTTTGATGTGAAGAACAGGCGTGATGTGCTGGCTCCGGGGGCCAGAGGCAATGTGCTGCAGGTATTCGAGGATAAACCGATGCAGTATGATGCCTGGGATATTGATATTTACTACCAGGAGAAGATGAAGGAAATTACCGAATTGACCGAGTGCAAAGTCATTGAGAATGGCTCGGTTCGCACTGTCATTCAGTTCATCTGGTCGTATAGCCGGTCCGTGATCACACAGAATATGGTTCTGTATGCAGCCAGTCCACGCATTGATTTTGAAACACATATCGATTGGCATGAGCAGGATCAGCTGCTGAAAGCGGCCTTCACTGTGGACGTGCGGGCAACGGAAGCGACCTATGACATTCAGTATGGCAACGTCAAGCGGCCGACTCACTGGAATACGAGCTGGGATTACGCGCGCTTTGAAACGGTGGGCCATCAATGGGCGGATCTGTCGGAAACCGGTTATGGTGTCAGCCTGCTGAATGATTGCAAATACGGCCATGACATCAAGGACAATGTGATGCGCCTGACTCTGCTGAAATCGGCAACCTACCCGGATGTGCAGGCGGATCAGGGTGAACACGTATTTACGTATGCACTGCTACCGCACGCATCTGGCTGGTATGAGGGCGGCACAGTCCGGGAAGCATGGGATCTCAATAATCCACTTACCGGTGCCCAGGGACGGACGCCTAGCCTGTCTATGTTTTCGCTGAACTGTGATCATGTCGTAATTGATGCCGTTAAAAAAGCCGAATTAGGCGAGGATCTCGTCATCCGGCTGCATGAATTTGCAGGGGCCAGAGGACGGGTGGAGATCAGCAGCGGGCTGAACGTCGAATCCTGGCAGGAATGTGATCTAATGGAGAGAGCAGCAGATGGTACTCCTGTGCAGGGGCCGTTCTCCTTTGACATTAAGCCCTATGAAATCAAAACCTTTCTTGTTAAGTTGAAAAAACAGTAAACGAACCTCAAGCCCTTTCGGTATAATAGAGATGATTATACTTGGAAGGGCTGTTTTTAAATAGAAAGGGATGCGCCCGATTCCCGATAGAAGGATGTAGAAGGCTATGAGGTGGAGGCTGGGATGAAAGCTTTATATGAACAAGTATACCAGGCATTAAAGCAGGACATCGTGTCTGGAAAATACAAGGCAGGCGACCGTGTCCCGTCGGAAAAGGAGCTGTCTGAAGACTTTCGCGTCAGCCGGATTACGAGCAAGAAAGCGCTGGAAAAATTGGTTGAGGACGGTACAGTCTATCGGCAGCGGGGGAAAGGCACATTTGTGTCAGGAGATCAGGCAGCAAGCCGGATCGTACAAGACAACGAGCGCAAACCGCTGTTTGGTCTGATCGTGACCGCCTTCGACGATACCTATGGGACCAAGCTCATTTCAAGCATCGAGGAAGCCTCTGACGGCAAATGCTTTGTGATTTTGAAGCGTTCCCTGGGCCAGCCTACCAAAGAGGAGAGAATGATCAAAGAGCTGCTGGAATTCGGCGTTGACGGACTTCTTATTTATCCAGCCGAAGCGGAGCATTACAGCTCGGAAATTTTGAAAATGGTGGTTAACCGCTTCCCGTTTGTCCTGATCGACAGGTGCTTCAAGGGGGTCGCCGCGACTTCCGTGTCCAGCGATAATACAGCCGCCGCCAAAATGGGAGTGGAATACTTATTTGGCCTGGGTCACGAGCATGTCGGCATTGTATCGCCGCGCGCGATCGGAATCACGACGGTGGAAGACCGTTTGGACGGTATCGTGCAGGCCTATGCGGAAAGAAACGCGGTCGTCGACAGGCAGCTGTGGCTTACCGCGATCGAGAGCACACAGCCTTCCTCCGAGGCAACGATGGAGCAGGATATCGAGCTAATCAAAAGGCATCTGGTGCGCAATCCGCACATCACCGCTTTATTCGCCATGGAATATAACATCGCGGTTTTGGCCAAGAGAGCGGCAGAGCAGCTCGGTTTACGCGTCCCGGAGGACCTTTCTATTTTATGCTTTGACGGGCCGGAGCCCAGTCTGCAGAGCTGGAATTTCACCCGTATTCTGCAGGATGAGAAAGCGCTCGGCAATCTTGCCATCCAGTGGTTGCTGGAAATGATGGAGGGCAAGTTCACAAACCGGCAGGATTTCCTTCCTGCAACCTTGGTAGAAGGCAACAGTGTCATCGCCAATATTGCTGCCAGTAAATCGGTGTCCTCATGAACATAAATGATACCCAAAAGCAGACCGCTTAGCCTAAACAACGGCAAGCGGTCTTTTAGCGTTAATTACATAAATCCTTTTCCAGCAGAAGTTCAATAAATTTGTTGGCCGCACTGGACAACGGCAAATTCTGCATGGTCATGATGCCGACACGCGAAGGTGGCAGCTTCACATCCAACTGGATTTCGAACAACGACCCCTCCTCAAGCTCCTTTGTTACAAATTCCCTGGTCACGTAGGATATTCCGAGTCCCCGCCGCGCAAACTCGATGAGCAGATCCACGCTGCCGACCTCGATATCCGGCTTCAGATGGTAGCCGTAGCTTTCGAACAGCTCCGTAATGCCCACCCGTACCCGGCTGTTGCGTGAGAACAATATGACCGGATACTGCTGCAGCTTTTCCAATGGCAAAATCTCGTGCTTCAGCTCGGCATACCGCTCACCCGCCACAAAGCATTCCCTCAACTGAAAGCTTTCCTTGACGTCCAATTGAGCATCAACAATCGGCATGCGCACAACGCCCAAATCAATTCTGCCTTCCTTGAGAAAAGAGATAATTTCCGGGGTCGTCCCATGGTTGAGCTGCAATCTGACATCCGGGTACTGCCCATGGAATTTCTCTATGAAAGGAAGCAGATAATGCTTGAACAGCGATTCACTGCCGCCGACCCGCAGCTCGCCGCTTTCCAGATTTTTCAGCGCAGCCATTCTTTCCTCGGCCAATGTGATTAAAATTTGCGATTGCTCGATATAGGAGTACAAAACAGCACCCTCCTGCGTAAGGATCACACCTTTGGCATTTCTGTGAAACAGCGTGATGCCGAAGCTGTCCTCCAACTGCTTGATCGCATGACTGACACTGGGCTGGGTGAGATACAAAGCCTTGGCTGCCTGGGACAAGCTGCCTGTTTTGGCCGCCCAATAAAAAACTTTGTAAAGCTCATAATTTATACTCATAAATGTGATCTATATCTCCTCTTAAATTTATCAATTACTTATATGGCTTCTAAAAGTATTATAGTAGAACCAGAAAGAACAAACCAGAGCTTGCCAAAAACAACCGTCAATGAAAAGCAGCAAAGACATCTTTGCCATGCGGGAGATAAGCAGCTCTTTGGAAGGAGTAAGGAAGATGGAGCCAACAACCTTTATTTTGTTTGGAGCAACAGGCGATCTAGCCAAAAGAAAAATTTATCCCGCTTTATATAATCTGTTTATCGACCAGAAGCTGCCGGAATCCTTTTCCCTGATTGGACTTGGACGGAGAGAATGGTCTGACGAGACCTTCCAGGCGAATGTCGAGCAATCGCTGCACGAATTCTCCAGACGGGAGGCAGCGGATTCAATAAAAATCAAGCAATTTGTGCAGGCGTTCCGCTTCAGCATGCTGGATATCGGCCGTAAGGAAGACTACGAGAAGCTGCTGCAACTGGTGGAAAAGCGGGAACAAGAACTCGGCATTCCGCAAAACCGTCTCTTTTACCTGTCTGTAGGACCTGAGTTTTTCGAACCGATCGCAGCGAACATTCAGGCCAGCGGACTTGGTTCAACACAGGGCTGGAAACGCCTTGTCATTGAAAAGCCTTTCGGTCATGACTTGCAGTCAGCCAGAGAGCTTCAAGAGAACCTGAGCAAATCATTTATGGAAGACGAAGTGTACCGGATTGACCACTATCTCGGCAAACCGATGGTGCAGGGACTGGAAACGCTGCGGGCAACGAACCCTGTCCTGCAGGCCCTGCTGAAAAACCGCTATATCTCCAACGTCCAGATTACCGCCAATGAAACGGTGGGCGTCGAAGAAAGAGCAGGCTATTACGATCATGTAGGCGCGCTGCGTGACATGTTCCAAAACCATATGCTGCAGCTGCTCATGATGACGGCGATCCAGCTTCCGCATGACAGCACCATTGATCAGATGCGCGAGAAGAAGAAACAGGTCGTCAAAGCGCTGGAGCCGATCCGCAAGCAGGATGTCAGCCTGAATATCATTCGCGGCCAGTACCAGGAAGGAAGCATCAAGGGTCTTCCTCCGGCAGCCGGTTATACTTCCGAGCCAGGAATCGCTCCGGATTCGATGAACGAAACCTTTATCGCGGCGAAATTGCAGATCGAAGATTATTTCTGGAAGGGTGTTCCTTTCTATATCCGCACGGGTAAAAGAATGAAAGAGAAGTCCACACGGATTGTCATTGAGTTTAAAGATCCGTTAACCCAATTGGGTGCCGCATCCAAGGACAGCTCCCTGCAGCCAAATCTGCTTGTTATCGAGATGAGCCCGGATGAAAGCATCACGCTGCAGTTGAATATGAATGACCCTCAACATAAAGGGGAGATCAAGCCTGCAAACATCGAGCTGCATTCGAGCCGGGCAGATCTGCCGGAGGCGTATGAAAACCTGATTTATGACGCGATCAACGGCGATGCAACGTATTTTGCCCATTGGGACGAAGTTGAATTGTCCTGGCAGTGGGTGCAGCCGATCCTGGAAGCCTTCGAGGAAAATCTCGTTCCGCTGTATCCTTATGCCGCAGGCAGCTACGGCCCCGCCGAAGCGGATGAATTGCTCGCTAAGGACGGTCATCACTGGTTGTTTGATTCCAAGGATGAACAGAACAAAGAAAGCAAGCAGGACAGCACTGCATATTCCCTGGTAACCCCTTAATTCATATATATTAATCATTTATTACATGGAGGTAATTTACGATGAAATTTTTTGTAGACACTGCAAACCTGGAAGACATTAAGAAAGCATACAAAATCGGCGTACTGTCTGGTGTAACAACCAACCCGTCCCTTGTGGTTAAAGAAGGCGTGTCCTTCGAAAAACGGATTGAAGAAATTTTGCAAGCTGTGCCTGAGGTAGAATCGGTGTCCGCCGAGGTGACTCCTGACGCAATAACAGCCGAAGAAATGATTGCCCAGGCTGAAGAGCTGATCAAAATCAACAATAACGATAAAAACATTACCATTAAACTGCCGATGACACTGCCTGGTCTTGAGGCTTGCCGTTACCTGACGAAAAAAGGCGTGAAAACGAACGTGACGCTGATTTTCACACCGAACCAAGCTCTGCTGGCAGCCCGTGCAGGTGCTACTTATGTTTCTCCATTCTTGGGCCGTCTGGACGATATTTCCGAAGATGGCGTGCAACTGATTGTCAGAGTTGCTGAATTGTTCCGCATTCATAACCTGGATTCGCAAATCATCGCAGCTTCCGTCAGACATCCGGATCACGTAACTCGTGTTGCTATGGCCGGCGCTCATATCGCAACCGTTCCGTTTAGCGTTATTGAACAAATCTCCAAACATCCATTGACAGATCAAGGTCTGGAGAAATTCGCAAACGACTGGAAAAAAGCAGTGCAATAATTCAGAAATGCAAGTGATCAGTATTTAACCTTGTTCAGGCGAGCGCGGCGGCTGGCAGCAAAAGGCCGCCGCTGGTCGCAGTGCCTTTTCAAATAGATTAATGACGAAAAGAGGATATAACAATGAGCAAACAACAAATTGGTGTCGTTGGCCTTGCGGTCATGGGTAAAAACCTGGCCCTGAATATCGAAAGCAAGGGATTCTCGGTCTCTTTATATAATCGTTCTGCTGAAAAAACGAAGGAGCTGCTGGAAGAAAGCCCAGGGAAAAATTTTGCGGGTACATACAGCATTGAAGAATTCGTTCAATCCCTGGAAGTGCCCCGCAGAATCTTAATTATGGTTAAGGCTGGACAACCAACCGATGACACCATTAATCAACTGGTACCGTACCTGGATGAAGGGGATATTCTGATTGACGGTGGCAACGCCTATTTCCCTGATACACAAAGAAGAAATAAAGAATTGTCAGCCAAAGGACTGCGCTTTATCGGGGCAGGTGTTTCCGGCGGTGAAGAGGGCGCGTTGAAAGGACCGGCCATCATGCCTGGCGGCCAGAAGGAAGCGTATGAGCTGGTAGAGCCTATCCTGACAGCCATTTCCGCGAAAGTGAACGGGGACGCTTGCTCGACCTACATCGGACCGGACGGTGCCGGCCATTATGTGAAAATGGTGCACAACGGCATCGAGTACGGTGATATGCAGCTGATCGGCGAAGCGTACCACATCCTGAAGGATGTTTTGAATGTAAGCACTAGCGAATTGCATGAAATCTTCTCCGAATGGAACAATGGCGAGCTGGACAGCTACCTGATCGAAATTACGGCTGACATCTTCTCCAAGGTAGACCCGGAAACAGGCAAACCGATGGTCGATGTAATTCTTGATTCCGCTGGCCAAAAAGGAACGGGCAAATGGACCAGCCAAAGCGCCCTTGATCTGGGTGTACCGCTTTCCATTATTACGGAATCCGTATTCTCCCGCTTCATCTCGGCCATGAAGGAAGAGCGTGTGGCGGCAAGCCAAAAGCTGAACGGCCCGGCTACGGCAAGCTATGACGGCGATGCTAAAGAACTTATTGAAGCCGTCCGCCAAGCACTGTATGCGAGCAAAATCGCTTCGTATGCGCAAGGTTTTGCACAAATGAGAGCCGCATCCGAAGAATACAACTGGAACCTCGACTATGGCAAAATTGCGATGATCTTCCGCGGCGGCTGCATTATCCGCGCCAGATTCCTGCAAAACATCAAGGACGCGTATGACCGCAACCCTGAGCTGAAAAATCTGTTCCTGGACGATTACTTCGGCGGCGTAATTGAAAGCTACCAGGAAGCATGGAGAAAAGTGGTAGCCATTGCCGTAACGAGAGGCATTCCAGTTCCTGCTTTTGCATCCGCTCTGGCATACTACGATAGCTATCGTTCTGAGCGTCTGCCAGCGAATCTGCTGCAAGCACAACGGGACTACTTCGGAGCCCATACCTTCCAGCGCACAGACCGCGAAGGAACCTTCCATTTTCAATGGATGGATAAAAACTGAGTATAGATAAATGAAGATAAACTCCTACAGATGATCATGGATTTAACGATGATTAATTTGTAGGAGTTTTTTGACTGAATGTGGTCACCACCACACTTTTATTTGCCCACAGAGAATTCGCCTTTGGATGCGCGACCAGTCTTATGGGAGGTTACCTGTGCTACTCGCTGAAAAAGCCTAACTCCACGTGTCAGGCTTTTCCTTTTTTACGGAAATGGTAGGGGGAAATATCTTTGTATTTTCTGAACTGCTGGATGAAATAGCTGGAGCTAGAAAAACCGACTTCCAGCGCGATATCGGTCATGCTTTTATCTGTTATGAGGAGAAGTTTCTCCGCCTCGGTAATCCGGATGTAGCTCAAATAATTGGTGAATGTTTTGCCCATGATTGCCTTGAATCTTCTGGAAAAATAGCTGTAGCTCATATTGCACAGGCGGGCGGCGGTTTGGGCATTAATATCGTTCATATAGTTATAGTCGATATATTCGAACACTTTCTGCAGCATCTGGTAGTCGCTGTCATTCAGCGAATGCGCCACCTCCCAGTTCCAATGCTGGTGACGGGTCTGGCGCAGGAACCATAAAAAAACGCGGCAGATGAGGGTACGCACGGCAAGTTCGAAGCCAAAGCTTTTGGCGCTGAATTCATTGTAAATCTCCCAGATCATGCCGGGAATCGGCGTATCCTTAATTTCTGGCTCGGTAAAAACGCGCTGACTACTGGATTCGGCTAGGGTAAACGGCAGAATATATTTTGATTCCAGAATGGTCCGGGAAGTCGAATACAGAATCTCGGGATCAAATTTAACGACGATATAAGAGACCTTGTCATCCAAGGAATAAACCGAATGCGTTTCATGGGAATGAATCAGAATCAGATCGCCTTGCCCAAGGACATGGCATTTGCCTCCCAAATAAACCTTGGCCTTGCCGGAAAGAAAATATAAGATTTCAATATACAGATGCCAGTGGGGTTCCACAAGGCAGCGCGGCTCTTTACCGAAGTGGATCATGCTTTCATAAGGATAGTGGATCGACCCGGATTGGGACCGGTTGGATTCAAAATACGGTTCGGTCATCATTTCAGCACCTCGATTAACCATGACAAATATTTTATACTTTCGAATAGCTTCATTGTATTACTTCTGAGTCGATTTTGATATCCTTACGTTACTTGTTAATGAAGGAGGTATTTCAATGGAGAATGTAGCGCTGCAGCTCTATTCGATCAAAGAATTTACGAGTGAGGATTTTTTGGGGACGCTGAAAAAGGTGGCGGAAATAGGGTATGACGGCGTTGAGTTCGCCGGGTATTTTGGCACATCGGCTGCGCAGCTGAAGACGGCATTGGATGAATACGGACTGCGGGCCGCGGGCAGCCATATCGGCATGCCTGACCTTGTGAAGCGGTTGGAGGAAATGATCGAATATTCGCTTGTCATCGGCAGTCCTTACATTATTTGTCCGGGGATTCCCGAAGAATTGCGTGAAAACGCTGACAGCTATAAGCGGGCAGCCGAAATCTTCGATCGGATCGGTGAACGCTGCAAAGAGCAGGGCCTTCGCTTCGGCTACCACAACCACGGCTTCGAATTCCAAAAGCATGACGGCCTGACAGGTCTCGAGCTGCTTGCAAGCAACACACGGCCTGAGCATATGTTCCTGGAGCTGGATACATATTGGGCTGAGTATGCGGGCTTTAGCGCCGCGGATTGGATTGAATCGTTCAAAGACCGCTGCCGTATTTTGCATATCAAGGATATGAAAAGCGAGCAGGATAAGCGGAATACGGAGATCGGCTCCGGCATCTTGGACTTCAAGGCAATTACGGCGGCCGGCAAACGTAGTGGTGTGGAATGGTACACGGTGGAGCAGGAGGAATACGAGATTCCCCAACTGGAATCGATCGAAACCAGTCTTACCTTTCTTCGGCAAATATTATAAACAAAATGTCTATCGAAGCACCTTCACAGAAGAACAATGAAAACCAAGGAGATGACCAAGCCAATGACTATACAGAAACAAAAAATATTACGTGTCGGCATTATCGGCTGCGGCGGAATCGCTAACGGCAAACATATACCAAGTCTGAGTGCCCAGAAAAACGTCGAATTGGTGGCATTCTGCGATATTATCGAGGAGCGCGCAATCGAATCAGCCCGCAAAATCGGCCGGGAGGATATCGCCATATATACGGATTATAAAGAATTGCTTAAAGATGAGAGCATCGATTTGATTCATGTGTGCACACCTAACAAATCCCACTCCTTTATTACGATCGATGCCTTGGAAGCTGGAAAACACGTCATGTGCGAAAAACCTATGGCTAAAACGGCCAAAGAAGCCAGAGCGATGCTGGAAACCGCGAAACGCACAGGCAAAAAGCTCACCATCGGCTATGACAACCGCTACCGGCCGGATTCGCTGCTGCTGAAAAAAATAGCAGAACGCGGCGATTTGGGCGATATTTATTTTGCCAAAGCCCATGCGATCCGCAGACGTGCCGTACCGACTTGGGGCGTATTCTTGAACGAAGAGGAACAGGGGGGTGGCCCGCTGATCGACATCGGCACCCATGCGCTTGATTTGACCTTGTGGCTGATGGACAACTATAAGGTGAAAAGCGTTGTCGGGAATGTGTACCATAAACTCGGCGGCAAAAAAGACGCTGCGAATGCATTCGGTCCATGGGATCCGGAGAGGTTTACCGTCGAAGATTCGGCATTTGGTTTCATTACGATGGAAAACGGCGCAACCGTTGTGCTGGAATCCAGTTGGGCGCTGAACACGCTGGACGTAGACGAGGCCAAATCTACGTTGTGCGGAACCGAGGCTGGTGCTGATATGCGCGACGGGTTGCGGATCAACGGGGAAGAGTTTGGTCATCTGTATACGAAACTGCCTGAACTGAATACGGGAGGAGTCGCATATTTTGACGGGAAATCGGAAAGCCAAGCAGCCCGCGAGTGCAGACTTTGGATCGAGAGTATCCTATCCGGTACAGAACCGATGGTGAAACCGGAACAGGCGCTTGTTGTAACGGAAGTGTTGGAAGCGATCTACGAGTCGGCGCGAACGGGGAAAACGGTCTATTTTGAAGAGGTGGCGGGAAATGATCAGAATCGGAAAAATTAGCTATTGGCATGTTCATGCATGGGATTACACCAAGCAGGCGGGGGCGCATTCTGATGCCGAAATCGTAGCGGTTTGGGATGAAAATCAGGAGCGGGGTAAAGAAGCTGCAGATCAGCAAGGTGTGCCGTTTTATGCTTCTTTGGATGAAATGCTCGCGCAGGATGACATCGATGCGGTCATTGTGGATGCTCCAACCTATATGCACCGCGATGTGATGTTGAAGGCGGCTGCCGCAGGCAAGCATATTTTTACCGAAAAGGTGCTGGCGCCGACGCTGCATGAAGTGAACGAAATATTGGATGCCGTGGATTGTAACAAGGTGAAGTTGACCGTGTCACTGCCAAGGCTGAACGACGGCTACACACTGGCGATTCGCGACATTCTGGATCAGGAGCTGCTCGGCCAGGTCACTCAGGTGAGAGTCCGCTTATCCCATAACGGGGCGACAGCGGGCTGGCTGCCATCCTCTTTCTACAAGCTGGAAGATTGCCTGGGCGGTGCTTTGATTGATCTGGGCTGCCATCCGATGTATTTGACAAGGCTGTTCCTGCAGCAGGATGTGGAGGAAGTGAAGGCGGAGTTTGGCTATGTTACGGGAAAAGAAGTAGAGGATAACGCCGTTGCAACGCTGTCGACGCCATCGGGTGCAATCGGAATTGTTGAAGCGGGGTTCGTGAACAACTTCTCTCCATTCAGTGTCGAAATTCATGGAACGGAAGGTTCGATTCTCTACGGAACGCCGGATGAAAAGCTGTTGATCCGTACTTCGCGGAAAGAAGAATATAAGGATGCTTGGGTAGAACTTCCGGTTCCAGGACCACGGGAGAGTGCGTTTGAGCAATGGATTAGTCATATTCAGCAAGATACCACGGCTGATGAGAATGTGGCTTATGCCGTTGAACTGACCAAGCTCATGGAAGCGGCTAACCAGTCGGCGCGCGAGCATCGCGGCATCCGGCTGTCCGAGCTGCAAGGCTAAGCGAATAAAAGCATAACGTATATAAATGGAATTAGGGAAACTAGAAACATGCATTGATCTGGATTCAATTAAAAAGCAAATACCAACTATTTCATCGGCGAAGCGTACCACATCCTGAAGGATGTGTTGAATGTAAGCACCAGCGAACTGCATGAGATTTTCTCCGAATGGAACAAAGGTGAGTTGGACAGCTACCTGATCGAAATTACGGCTGACATTTTCTCCATGACAGACCCTGTAACAGGTAAACCGATGGTCGATGTGATCCTCGATTCCGCAGGCCAAAAGGTACGGGCAAATGGACCAACCAAAGCTCCCTTGATCTTGGCGTACCGCTCTCCATTATTACGGAATCCGTATTCTCCCGCTTCATCTCGGCCATGAAGGAAGAGCGTGTGGCAGCAAGCAAAAAGCTGAACGGCCCGGCTACGGCAAGCTTTGACGGCGATGCCAACGAACTTATCGAGGCAGTCCGTAAAGCGCTGTATGCGAGCAAAATCGCTTCCTATGCCCAAGGCTTTGCACAAATGAGAGCCGCTTCCGAAGAATATAACTGGAACCTTGACTATGGCAAAATTGCGATGATCTTCCGTGGCGGCTGCATCATCCGCGCCAGATTCCTGCAAAACATCAAGGATGCGTACGACCGCAACCCTGAGCTGAAAAACCTGTTCCTGGACGATTACTTCGGCGGAATAATTGAAAGCTATCAGGAAGCATGGAGAAAAGTTGTAGCGATTGCGGTAACGAGAGGCATTCCGGTCCCTGCTTTTGCATCCGCTTTGTCTTATTATGACAGCTACCGTTCCGAGCGTCTGCCAGCAAATCTGCTTCAAGCGCAGCGTGACTACTTCGGAGCCCATACCTTCCAGCGCACAGACCGCGAAGGAAGCTTCCATTTTCAGTGGATGGATAAAAAAAAACTGAGTATAGATAAATGAAGATAAACTTCTATAGATAATCATGGATTTAAAGATGATTATTTGTAGGAGTTTTTTTCTTTATGACTGAGGAAGGTTAAAGGTGGGACTTTACCGGCTTCTGGTAAGATAAAAATGCTGCTATACAACGACGAATATCTATAGAAAATAGAAATTAACCACATAATAACCCGCAATTATGAAAAAAAATGTAACGAAATCTCATTTTTATTGTTATATAATTACTATTGTTGGATAGATGAAAGGAGGGATCAAAATTTCTTGCACCTTAGATTGTAACAGCAGAAGTAATAAAAAGCGTTATTTCTCTCACGTAACTGCTAAAAAATTACTACTGATTAGGAGGCAAGAAAGCATGAAATCGTCCAAGCCAACTTTTAAATGGGTAACTCTAAGTCTCTCTGCTGCTTTATTTTTGTCATCCACTTTAGTGGCAAGTGCTGCCGAGGATTCTCTTGCGAATAGCGAGGTATCGCAAGATGTACTGCTTGACCTTGATACGATCAAACACCAAATTCCTACCACTTTTGAACCCAGAGCAATTCTTACTTATGATGCAGACCTGGAGCCAATTGTAACCTATGACACAAGTGCCGAGGAGCATGCTGACGAACAGCAAGGTTTGAAGGGTTTAGGGCAAGAAGAAGTGCCAGATATTGAGGGAAGAGCTGCAGAGGATGAGTTTTTTAAATCTGTAGCAGAATCTGTTAAGGATCGGCCTGTTGTTGACCTTGGATGGGATCTGCCTAAGCCAGCTCCAGGAATAGCTGTTATGTATGGTACTGACGGACGTATCAATCGTGTATATGTGGATGAAAGTATAGCTTCTAAGCAAGCTATATCGGCAACAATTCCAACGACTACTGTTCCTTATCCAGGACGTTTGCCTGCAGATACATACTCATATGGAAATGGACAACAAATAACTATCTCAGCAGGTGCAGTGACGGGAGAAGGTAGATTTACCGTTTTCCGGGCGGGTGTTGGTGGCTCCGGAACAGTAGGATCGAGTGGTAAAACGCTTGGTGCGGGTGACGTTGCTACTAAACGGCAAATCGATAATCCAGTACACAATACTCCGATAACAGCAAGAGCTCTAGATACGGATATTTCGAAAACCGTATATAAAAATGATATTGGATCTCTTCCTGATGCAGTATTAGATAATTATTTCTGGGGATGGAGTAGTCAACAATTCGGTTATACGTATAGTGACTCGCTATCCTTCCCAGGTAGATACTATTATCGATTTTAGTTTAATAAGTATGCCTATGGCTTTCTGCCATAGGCATACTTGATTATAGAACCTGGGAATTGAGGAGAGAGTGACTTGAAGAAACAATTAAAAATCCTGATATCTTTATTGCTGATAGTTGTACTACTGGTCGCATGCTCGTCTAAAGAAGTCATTTCAGAAGAAAAAAACATTCAAAATAACAATCCTGATGCTAATTCAGACGTGAAAATAACAAAGCCTGCAGCAGATTACATTACCATGTCTTACTCGGAATATGCAACGACCAATGAAAATGGAGAAGTAAAAACGCAGGTTTTAAGTTATGATACTTCTACAAAAAAAACGGAGAAGATTTTTGAATTCGATTATACAGCTCAATATCCTTTGGGCTATTATGATAAAGCGAATCAGTTAGTTTATTACACACAAAGAGTAGGCACTGATCAGGAATACGGAGATCAAATCTTTGTTAGAGATTTAAGCAGCAATAATAGCACTCAGCTTACTGATAATTTGTTTGCCGTCAATTATGTGATTCCATCAGGAGATCAGTTGTTTTTTGTTGCTAATATTAAAGGAGAACAGGCGATAAGACTAGGATCGATCAATCTCAAAACCAGAAAAATGACACTTTGGGGAGATCAAGATACACTCATAGAAGCCATTACAGTGGATCACAAAAATAAAAAAATCTATGCTTCTGCGTATTCCTTAAAGCAGAGAAATTATAGTCTTGCACACCAGGACGGACCGGCTGGGCAAAATAATTTTAAAATGCCAACTCATACGGTATATGAGACAGACTTTGATTTAAAAGAGAAGAGAAAGCTTTTTAGTAAGAATTACTGGATTCGGATGCTGATGCATAAAGATGGTCACGTCATTGCTTTTTCTGATAAGGAATATAACCGAGGCCCGTCTACTGTGATTGATTTTGAACTTGCTGATCGTTCAACCGATGTGAGCCAATGGGAAGCGGCAAGATTACAAAGAGGTGATGCTAATTACTCAAGTGAGGGCAACAAGATCTATACCATTGCTATTGTAAAAAATAAACGTGGGTTATACGAATATGATGTGAAGAGTAAAAAGTTTACCCCGATATTTACACCAGAAGATGGCTTTATCAATAACATCCAGGTTGTCAATGGATCATGACAGCAATAGGGCATCCTCACTGGATGCCCTATTGGCATGTTTACGCGCAATCAGCCTTGTTGAGAAATCAACTCTCTCAGAACCTCTCTCAAACTCATTGGGGGGCGACCGATCAAATTAGCCAGAGAAGGATCGACTTCTGAGAAATCACCCTGACGGCTGGCCCGAAACACACCTAACCGCATATTTATACTCGCTTCTGGCACGCCTTGAGACAGCATATGCTCCCTAAATTCTTCGTCAGACACAACGATTCGGCGGATAGTCCGCCCCAGAACCTCGGAAGCGATTGTCGCAATGTCTCCCATATCTATGGCTTCGGATGCGGTAAGATTGGGAGTTAGGCCATCAAATTTCTGCTCATATATAATCGCCGCAATAGCTTCGGCCAAGTCAGAATGGGCTGTCCAGGCAACCGGACCGTCCTCAGGAGCGATCAGTTCCCCTGTTTGTAAAGCTCCACCGATCAACATTAGTGCCGAAGCGATATAGAAACCATTACGGAGGGACGTGAAAGCCATACCTGATGCTTGCAGCAGTTTTTCGGTAGCATCATGGTGAATCATGGGAGCGAAGTGCGAAGTCGGGGAAGAGCCCATGTGACTTGTGTATAACACCCGGCTAGCCCCTGCCTTCTTTGCCGTGTCAATCGCTGTTTGATGCTGCCTGATACCAGCCTCACCCAGGGTGCCTGACGAAACGATGAGAACCTGTGATGCCCCTTCAAAGGCGTGATACAGACTCTCGGCATCGTCAAAATCACCCTGACGGACACGAACTCCAAGTTCCTGAAGCTTCTGTGCCTGATGCGGATCGCGCACGCTGACACCGATCTGTCCGGCAGGCACGCGCTTAAGCAACTGCTCTACTACTGCCCCACCCAATTTCCCGCTGGCTCCGGTAACGATAATCATGATAACAACATCCTCTCATTATGTTTTACAATGTCCTACCGAACCCTTTTTCACGATATTACGTAGTCGTCTACATGTTTGTTGAAAAAAATAAACATGCACATAACAAATTCATCTTTTTGACAGGTGCTTTTCAACATTTTCAAAAGCACGGGTCAGTAAAGACGCAAACATAGCCTTCTCGGCATCCGACATCCCTTCAGTGATCAATTCTTCCGATTTCGAAAAGGCATCACTCCTCTCATCAAGAAATTGTTTGGCTTTGGCTGTGATCTCAACACGGAGATTGCGTCCGTCGGCAGGGTTACTGCTGCGTATGATAAATCCGGATTTCTCCAGACCGTTCAACAGGTTTGTCACAGACGGACCGCTTAAAGCCATTGTTTTCTCCAGAAACTTGCGGTTGACCTCCACATTCTCTTCTATGGATTGATGAATATGTGACAGAAGAATCGCTTGTGAGCTATTCAAGCCATGATTCTTCAGCAGCTGGTCAAGGATTTCCCGAACCTTTTGCGCGATATGTTTAATGTATAGACTATAGGGGTACGTATCGAAAATGCTGTGCATAAAATTCTCCTTTGATTTGTGTAGATGTCTACACTATATATTCAGCTTTTGATTTTGTCAACGATATGAAAGTGACAAAAGTTGGATGACATATCCGATTGCTGCTGATGCAATTTTGATGCATTTTTCAAGTATAATCAATGGATGCAACATCAACACTTAACAAAATTGGATTCGGAAGAAAGGAAAGCATGATTAATATACTGATTGTTGAAGATGAAAAAAACATATCCGACCTCATTAAAATAAATCTTACAGATGCCGGCTACCACTGTAGTTGTGCCTTTGATGGGGGACAGGCTGCAGAGCTGATTGAGCACAACAGCTATGACTTGATTTTGCTTGATATTATGCTGCCTGTGATCAATGGATACGAGCTGCTTGAATATATCAAACCACGGGATATTCCCGTTATTTTTATTACAGCTAAAGCGGGCGTGGAGGAGAGAGTAAAGGGGCTGAAGCTGGGGGCAGACGATTATCTGGGCAAACCCTTTGAGATTATTGAGCTGCTGGCCCGTGTCGAAAGTGTTTTACGCCGTAATAAAAAAAATGATCGCTATTTGGAAATTGCTGATATCTCTATCGATACCCTTTCCCGCATTGTTACCAGGGGAGAGGACACGATTACACTAACATTGAAAGAGTATGAGCTGCTGTTGCTCTTTGTTCGCAGTAAAAACATTGCCCTTTTCCGGGAACAAATCTATGAAAAAATATGGGGTGATGATTATATGGGAGACAGCCGCACCGTTGACTTGCACGTGCAGAGGCTGCGAAAAAAGATAGGATGGGAAGATAAAATTATTGCGGTCTACAAAGTTGGCTACCGTTTTGTGGTGAACTCATGAAGCTCTTTTGGAAGTTTTTTTTCAGTACAAGCATTATTACTTTGTTTATGTTCAGCCTGGGCAGCTCAATTATGATCAACACGCTTTTTCAATCTGCTTTAAAGCAGGAAATAGGCTATTCTTTCAAAGAAAATGATATTCTGCGGGCATCCCTGGACAAAGAGCTTTCGAAAACATACCAAAATGCCGCCGCATCTCATACCGATGAAGCTGTTTCGAAATCGGAGCAGCGTCAACTGCAGGATGTCCTGATTAAAAGCGCCTTACAGACCATTACCGTAAGCACTTCCAATGGGACCGTACCATTCCGGATTAGCAACAGTAATTATCAAACCATCCATACAACCGGAACTTCGGGATTTGACAATGAGTTGATCAAAAGGGTGGATAGTAATACCCAAGGTTATGAAGTGGTGCCGCTAGGCGACCGGTATTTCATCAGGGTTGCCAGCACGATTGTGTCTGACGGAGAAACCTTTTATCTGGAAACCTACCGGGACATTACCTCTATATTTAAAAGCAGGGAAAATCAATACCAGATTTTTTACGGCTTGATTTTTGGCATGATTGGGTTGAGCTTTATTCTGATTTTGTTTGTTGCTTACTGGCTGACTAAACCCATCAAAACACTTGCAAGGGCAACCATGAGCATTGCTGAAGGGGATTTCAAACTTCCGGCTTTCCAGGACAGTAATGATGAAATCGGTTTGCTTGGCAAGGCTTTCAGCCATATGTCCAAGAGCCTGGAGCATATGGTAGCGGAGTTGGAAGATGCTGCACGGCGCCAGGAAAATTTTATTGCAAGCTTTGCCCATGAGTTAAAGACACCAATGACCTCGATTATCGGTTACGCAGATATGCTTCGTTCGAGAAAAGTTGAACAGGAGCAGATGATTCTGTATACCAATCATATTTTTCAGGAAGGAAGAAGGCTGGAAGCCCTTTCGCTCAAATTAATGGATCTGATCGTATTAAAAAAACAGCAATTCAACATGAAAAGGGTTCCTGCGTCTCATTTATTTGAATCCGTGCAAAGTGTGATTTCACCTATACTCAAGCGTGAAGGGATAGAACTGGTCATGGAGGCGGATGAAGCGGATTTGTTCATAGAGCCTGATTTAATGAAAACGGTTTGTCTCAATCTGCTGGATAACGCAAGAAAATCCATAGAGACTAAGGGGTGTATCCGTTTACTGGGTAAAATGGAGAACGAGGGATATAACATCATCGTTACGGACAATGGTAAAGGGATGGAGCCGGAGGAGCTATCCAGAATCACAGAAGCCTTTTATATGGTGGATCAATCGCGATCCAGAGCAGAGGGCGGTGCAGGCCTGGGGCTGACCCTATGTTCGCAGATTATCGAATTGCATCATGCTGACATGGATTTTGAAAGCGTTTCTGGCTGCGGGACTTCCGTATATATTCGTTTTAAGGAGATATATGGAAAATGAAAAAATTTAAAATTATAACCCTATTTCTTTTACTCATTTCATTGATGGTATTTGCTGCAGTATTTCCATTGCTGCTTTCCAAAGTCAATGATCAGCAACTGCTGGGACAAATTCATTTGCAGAAAATTGAAGCTCAAGCAAGCAATCCTTCCACACAGTATAGTGTAATCGATAAACTGCGCGTTCTCTATGATAAACGTGTTCATTCCAAAGACATTGTGGTCGTCCAGAACGCGCAATTATCAGCAGCCGACCTGGAAAAGCTTAACGCTATATGTTATGCCCAATTGCAGACATTGAGAGAAAAAAAGCTGCTTCCTAATCTGGAAGACGACGTAAGTGAGGGATTTCAGGGATCCTCATTTACCAGCTTTGATACGTCGAGGCCGGACCTGGTCGTGAATTATTATGTCATGACAATGTACTCCAACTCGTATCGGATCTCTTTTACGATGGACGCGGACACCAATAAAATTTACGAGCTGAATATTGATTCGACCGTCAAGCCCCTGGTCATGGATTATGACAATGCATACCTTCATTGGCGAGACTATTTAGGGCTTTCCCTTGAGCAATCAGATCATGCCAGGAAATTACCTGAAGGCGGTTATAGCAATGATAACAGGCCGTTCCCTCCTTTGAACAGTATGTCAGAGGGGGCGGATCAGGATTATCCCGTTGATGATCAAACATCCGGCATGTCCAGGGCATTAATACATGATTATACCGATGGCAGCCAAACGGTTGTATATTCATTTCTCATCGCCAAAGACAAAAAAAGCTTCACCATCTCCTGGTCTTTTCAATAAAAACGAAAAAATGATGCTAAAATGATGGAATTATGATAAGTCTAGGATGCAATCACTTGATAAAGTAATATTACAGAACGGCCGTATCTGTATCTTGAATATAAAGTATCTGATTAAAAATTGAATTACTTATAAGGAGATCACTGAAATGAAAAGAGTATTGATCGCATCCACAATCATGGCATCACTGGCGCTTACTTCAACTGCAGCATTTGCAATGGCAACACAACCTGCAACTGCAGGAACTCAGTCCGCAAACAAAGAGGCTGGAGGAATCCAGTCTGCAAACAAAGAAACCCAAGGCCGTATTGAATATACCAAGGAGATTTCTTACCTTGATGACGGCAGTGTGAATGCGGTTGTGGAAACGTGGGTAGATCCTGTAACTCATGACAAAAGGATCGACATGATGGCCAAAGAAGAGGATGGAACAGTCCATCCAATAAGTCAGTACTTAAAAGAAAACGGAACGAAATGGGTAGAGGTTTCAAGAGATAAAAACGGGAAGGCTGTAAGCGGAAAATACTACAAGCTGACAGAAAAGGAAAAGCAGAGTGTTGACACATGGACATCCTTTGCCGACAGCAAAGCTGAGTTTGCCAAAACAGGGTGGAAAAATGAAGGGCTGCTGGAATCGAAGGACGGGAAGAAGCTGATCAAGCTTTCCGGTCAGAATTTGCTGGAAGACGATATCCAGCCAGAAGGAAGTAAAGTGGTTATAAATGAATATGTCCAGATCGACAAAGCTACCGGGTTGCCTGTTAAATTGGAAGCTTACTCTGAATATAAAGGGATCAAAACACAACAATATTCTGTTGCTTATGAGCATAAATATGTTGATGATAAAAGTTTGTTTGATACAACCGGAATCCCCATGAAGCAGTATTCAAAATTGCAATGGATTCATGGAGTTGAATATTAATTAAGCTTAAAAAAACTAAGTTGCAAGCTGACGTCGGTACCCAACCGGCGTCAGCTTGTTTATTTTTCCTTGAAGTCATGATCGAGGACCGCATGAAGGGGCAAAATATGAAAGCCAGGCTGATGCGAATTGCGGCTTTTAGACTTCATTTCCAGTTCTGCCTTGATAGCTATGGGTGTGCGGAATTCTGCCGTTCACGGTGGTATAACCCTCAAAATAGTGGTAGTGCCCGCCGCTTGGCAAAGGAATGGCGGGACCTGTAGTTCCTCTTAGCAAATGAACATGCTGGTCATTGAAAGTGGTTTCTATATTATAGTGGTGAACATGGGGGACTCCGCTGGGAGCCGGTTCCGTTGTCCCTGCATACTGGTGGTAATGCCCCACGTCAAAAGAGGTTTTTCCGGCCATGGGATGAACATGCATGTTCACTAGCCTTCCATCCCACGAGGTGATAACTAGCTTATGATCGTGCTGGGACCTCTGATCATGCCTGGATTTGTGATCATATTCCGAGTCGAAGTTGGATCTGTTCATGCAAAACAGTATCCCTTTAACTGGTATTTCCATCATAAATCCTCCATTCTCATGGTTAATCAAAACAAGATTTCTCTTTTGTTTACCTTCATGCCCGACAAGGACCTCTCAAACATCTCCAGAATAAACAGAAAACGCTCTGCTTCCCGGAATACATGGTCTGCTAATAAAGGGTGGATAATGCTTTTTATACGGCATTCCTCAATTAAATCACGTGCTGTTTTTTTGAAATCCCGCAGGGATTTTACAGATACCCGATTCTCGTCAACAAATTGGCTCAGCAAAGGAATGGTTTGTGATTGCGGACGCATTGAACTTAAATCAATTGCTTGATACATGAGAGTATCAAAATCATTACTAAACTCCCTTGCCTGTTCAACCAGTTTCTGCTCAGAAGGATCAAGCAAATGACCGATGAACTTTGCGTGGTCTGCCATTATTTTCAGAAAGAAAATATTCTCATCAATGATTGCATCGTGCGGTACTTAAAGCGAACTCATTAGATCTTCTTTCAATGTCCTCAAAAATAGCTTGATACTGCTGAGCCTCATGGATTAATTGCGTGTCCTCACACCTAAAACCCAACCGCAGAAACAAAGCGTGTTCCTTTATCACCCGGGACCAGAAACGGATTTCGTCAAGTGACCGGGCCACAAATGCACCTGACAATGACATTCCCCCCCAATAGGACATTCCTCAATAAAAAGATATGTAGTTCGCTTGTACCGTTATGCAGGCGGGGAACTCATAAATTACAATCTGTCTTTTTTGTGCAGCAAAATGAAATGCGCTGTTGATAGCTTATTTCGCAGAATGAGGGATTTCCCTGTCCGCTTTAGGATATTCCCTAATGGGAACGGGAGCGGGAGAAAGGGATAATGGCAGTAATCGAGTGAATCAACAATGGAATCATTATAAGTTTCTTGTATTCCGCAAAGGAGAGTTCGGACTTGATGAGAAAAAAACATCTCAACTTCTTCAAACCTGTCGAAAGCTATTCTGATAGCTGGTCCATTCTGGAAGAAAAAAATAGAGAATGGGAGAATGTATACCGCCAGCGCTGGTCCCACGACAAAGTGGTCCGTACGACACATGGCGTCAACTGTACCGGATCCTGCAGCTGGAAGGTTTTTGTGAAAAACGGCATTATTACGTGGGAAAATCAACAAATCGATTACCCGTCCTGCGGTGCTGACATGCCTGAGTTTGAGCCGCGCGGCTGCCCGCGGGGAGCGTCGTTCTCCTGGTACGAATACAGCCCGCTGCGCGTGAAATTTCCATATATGCGCGGCAAGCTGTGGCGTCTCTGGCAGGCTGCGCTGGCCGAAAATGACAACCCGGTAGATGCATGGGCGAGCATTGTCGAAGATCCGAAGAAAGCACAGTTTTACAAATCAGCACGTGGCAAAGGCGGCCACATCCGTGTCAAATGGGAAGATGCGCTGCACCTGATTTCGGCGCAATTAATCTATACCATCCGTAAATACGGGCCTGACCGCATTGCCGGCTTCACGCCCATTCCGGCGATGTCGATGGTCAGCTATGCATCCGGTGCCCGCTTTATCTCCCTGCTTGGCGGGGAAATGCTGAGCTTTTATGACTGGTATGCCGACCTGCCGCCAGCTTCTCCACAAATCTGGGGCGAGCAGACGGATGTACCGGAGTCCTCGGACTGGTACAACGCCGGTTACCTAATCATGTGGGGCTCCAATGTGCCGTTGACACGGACACCTGACGCTCACTTTATGACCGAGGTACGGTATAAGGGAACCAAGGTGGTGTCAGTGGCGCCGGATCATGCGGAGAACGTAAAGTTTGCCGACAACTGGCTCGCCCCTAATCCCGGTACGGATGCGGCACTGGCCCAGGCCATGACACATGTCATTCTGGATGAGTTCTATCATATACGCAAAGAACCGATGTTTATCAACTATGCCAAGCAGTATACGGATATGCCGTTTCTGATTTTGCTTGATCCGTATGAGGACGTCTGGAAAGGCGGACGCTTCCTGCGCGCAAGTGATCTCGGGGAAACTTCGCCGCATGCGGATTGGAAGCCGGTCATCTATGATGAGGCTGCTGATGAATGCATGGTTCCGAACGGCACAATGGGACAGCGCTGGGAGCAGGACAAGAAGTGGAATCTGATTTTGGAGCATGAGGACGGAACGAAGGTTGAGCCCGCGCTTACAGTTGAGGGACATGGAGAGCAGTGGCTGGAAATCGTGTTCCCGTACTTTGACAATACCGGCAATGGGACGTTCAAACGAATGATTCCTGTCATGAAGATACAAATGGCGGACGGAACGGAGCGGTATGCGGCGACCGTGTACGATCTGATGATGAGCCAGTACGGAGTGGCGCGCATCGATAGCCCGTTAAACAGCAAAGGCTATGATGATGAAGCATCCCATTACACCCCCGCCTGGCAGGAGAAAATCACTGGTGTGAAGGCGTCCGTGGTTGTGCAGATCGCCCGTGAATTTGCGCAGAATGCCATCGATACAGGGGGCCGTTCCATGATTATTATGGGGGCGGGTATCAATCACTGGTTCAACAGCGATACCATCTACCGTGCCGTATTGAATCTGGTCGTGCTGACTGCCTCTCAAGGAGTAAACGGCGGCGGCTGGGCCCATTATGTCGGACAGGAGAAATGCCGTCCGATCGAAGGCTGGTCAGCTGTGGCCTTTGCGAAGGACTGGCAGGGAGCTGCCCGTCAGCAGAATGCAACCTCCTTCTTTTATTTTGCGACAGAGCAATGGCGTTATGAAGAAAGCGGCACGGACACGCTGAAATCACCGACGGGCGGAGAAGTCCGCTACCAGCATCCGGCCGATTACAATGTGCTTGCCGCAAGACTGGGCTGGTTGCCTTCATATCCGCAGTTCGACAAAAACAGTCTGATGTTCGCGGAAGAGGCGGCACAGCAGGGGAAAAAGACGAATGAAGAAATCATTGCCCACGCTGTGGAGCAGATCAAAGACCGTACTACCCGTTTTGCCGTGGAGGACCCCGGTGCTCAGCAGAACTACCCGCGTTCACTGTTCGTCTGGCGCTCGAATCTGATTTCCAGCTCGGCGAAGGGGCAGGAATATTTCATGAAGCATTTGCTCGGCGCATCTGATGCGCTGTTGGCCCGTCCGAATGAGGAGCAGAAGCCGGAAGAGATCGTGTGGCGTGAAGATGTCGAAGGCAAGCTTGATCTGCTGGTTGCCCTTGATTTCCGCATGACGACAACCCCGCTCTATGCGGATATTGTACTGCCTGCGGCTACCTGGTACGAAAAAACGGACCTGTCTTCCACCGACATGCATCCCTTCGTGCATCCGTTCAACCCGGCGGTTAATCCGTTGTGGGAGTCACGGTCGGACTGGGATATTTACCGCTCGCTGGCCAAGGTTTTCTCGGAGATGGCAGAAACGCATTTACCTGGAGTTTACAAGGACCTGGTGGCATCCCCACTTGGCCATGACTCAGTCGGCGAAATTGCACAGCCGCTCGGAGCTGTAAAGGACTGGGCGAAAGGAGAGATTGAAGCGGTACCGGGTAAAACGATGCCGAACTTCAGTATTGTAGAGCGCGATTATACCAAAATTTACGATAAATACACTTCGCTAGGCCCGAATCTGGCGAAAGGAAAAATAGGGGCCCACGGCATCAGCTTCTCCGTTGCAGACGAATATGAGGAACTGAAACGGATAAACGGCACCCATGATGACGAATCCATTAAAAGCGGACTGCCGAAGCTGGAGACGGCCCGTCAGGCAGTGGATACGATTCTTCATTTGTCCTCCGCGACGAATGGACGCGTGTCGCAAAAAGCCTATGAGCAGGCGGAGAAGGATTCCGGTGTACCGCTCAAGGATATTTCCGCCGACCGGGCAGCCGAAAAAATCACGTTCCACAGCATTACGGCACAGCCGCGTGAAGTGATCCCGACACCGGTGTTCAGCGGCTCGAACAAGCAGGGGCGCCGCTACTCACCGTTTACGACAAATATTGAACGGCTTGTGCCGTTCCGGACGCTGACCGGAAGACAGCACTTCTATATTGACCACGAAATCTTCCAACAGTTTGGGGAAGCGCTGCCGGTATACAAGCCGACTCTTCCACCGATGGTATTCGGCCCGCGTGACAAAGAAATCAAGGGCGGGCAGGACTCGTTGGTGCTGCGGTATTTGACTCCGCATGGCAAATGGAATATTCACTCCACCTACCAGGACAACCAGCACATGCTGACCCTGTTCCGTGGGGGACCGGTCGTATGGATCAACAACGAGGATGCACAGGCCCACGGGCTTGCAGATAACGACTGGGTGGAAGTATACAACCGGAACGGCGTGGTGACAGCACGGGCGGTGGTCAGCCACCGGATGCCACGTGGCACTATGTTCATGTACCACGCCCAGGACAAACATATTCAGGTGCCTGGCTCCGAAATCACGGATACGCGCGGCGGCAGCCACAATGCGCCCACCCGGATTCACCTGAAGCCGACCCAGATGGTCGGCGGTTATGCCCAGCTCAGCTACGGGTTCAACTATTACGGCCCGATCGGCAACCAGCGTGATGTCTACGTGGCGGTCCGTAAAATGAAGGAGGTCAACTGGCTTGAAAATTAAAGCACAAATCGCAATGGTGTTGAACCTGGATAAATGCATCGGCTGTCATACCTGCAGCGTTACCTGCAAAACGACCTGGACGAACCGTAAAGGTGCGGAGTATATGTGGTTCAACAACGTGGAGACCAAGCCGGGCATCGGTTATCCCAAACGGTGGGAGGATCAGGAGGTCTATAAGGGAGGCTGGCAGCTCAAAAAGGGAAAATTGGAGCTGAAATCCGGCAGCAAGCTGTCCAAGGTAGCGCTCGGTAAAATCTTTTATAACCCTGATATGCCTGAAATGAAGGATTATTATGAGCCATGGACTTATAACTATGAGCATCTGACGACAGCGAAGGAGCAGAAGCATTCGCCGGTGGCGCGGGCCCATTCCGCCGTGACGGGCGAGAAAATGGAGCTGGATTGGGGACCAAACTGGGAGGATGACTTGGCAGGTGCGCATGTCACAGGACCGCAGGACCCGAATATTCAGAAGATTGAAGAAGAAATTAAATTCAATTTCGAGAAATCGTTCATGATGTACCTGCCACGGTTATGTGAGCACTGCCTGAATCCGGGATGCGTGGCTTCCTGCCCGTCCGGTGCTATGTACAAGCGGGACGAGGACGGCATTGTCCTCGTCGACCAGGAGGCGTGCCGGGGTTGGAGATACTGCATGACAGGCTGTCCTTACAAAAAAGTATATTTCAACTGGCAAACCAACAAGGCGGAGAAATGCACCTTCTGTTTCCCGCGTATCGAAGCCGGTCTGCCGACGGTTTGCTCGGAGACGTGTACAGGCAGAATCCGTTATCTCGGCGTTCTGCTGTATGATGCCGACCGGGTGCAGGAAGCCGCTTCGGTAGAGGATGAGAAGGATCTGTATAAAGCGCAACTTGACCTGTTTCTGGACCCGCATGATCCGGAAATCATCGCTCAGGCGAAGAGAGACGGCATAACGACGGACTGGATTGAAGCGGCCCAGAATTCACCGGTGTATAAGCTGGCGATCGAGTATAAGCTGGCGTTCCCGCTTCATCCTGAATACCGCACGCTCCCCATGGTCTGGTATGTGCCGCCACTCAGCCCGATTATGAACTACTTTGAAGGCAAGGATTCCATCAGCAATCCTGACTTAATTTTTCCGGCCATAGAAGAGATGCGCACGCCGATCCAATACCTGGCTAATATGCTCACGGCAGGGGATACGCAGGCGGTGAAGGAGGCCTTGCAGCGGATGGCCATGATGCGGTCCTACATGCGCTCCCATTCGACCGGACAGGAGTTTGATCAGAGCCGGCTTGAGCGGCTGGGCATGACGGCCCGCCAGACGGAGCAGATGTACCGGCTGCTCGCCATCGCCAAGTATGAGGATCGGTTTGTCATTCCAACTTCACATAAAGAAGCCCATATGGATCCGTATCGGGCGCAGGGCGCAGCCGGTTATGGCGATACGCTAGGAGGTCCGGTGGCGGGAAGCGGCTGCAGCGGATGTGCGGCCATCAATCCGATGAGCACCGGAACGGAAAAGACGGGCAAGCAAATGTACGAGGAGAATTTTTACGGAGGGATATGGCGTGATTGATGTAAAAACACTCTATGATCTTAAGCCGTCCTTCGGTTTTTTCTCCCGTCAGCTGATGTATCCTGACAAGACGGATTTTCATCCGGATTTCCTGGAGAGGTCCTTCCTCCCCGGAAATCCGGCTTATACGCACGCTCGTGCTTATTGGTCCCTTATGCAGGAACTCAGCTTGGAAGAAATTCAGGAAATGTACACTTCCACCTTCGACTTCAATAAAGATTGTGCACTTTATATGACGTATTTTAAATATGAGGACTCCAAAGAGCGGGGACAAATGCTGGCCAAATTGAAAATACTTTATGAAATGTTTGGCCTTGAAATGCCGGAGGAGGAACTGCCCGACTATCTTCCGCTGATGTGCGAGTTTCTGTATGCCGCCGAGTGGATGGCGAATCCGCAAGCACCTGACAATTTCCGGATGCTGATCGCCATCCTTGAGGATGGCACCTATCATTTACTCAAGGCCTTGGAGAACAAGCACAGTCCCTACTTTCATCTGGTAAAGGGGCTCCGTGAAACGCTTAAAGCGAGTGTGAGACAGGAGGAGGCCCGTTAATGGCGATGCTTGAACAATTTTTATGGGTGATTTACCCTTATGTATGTTTGGTTGTATTTATCGTCGGACATATTTTCCGCTATCGAACCGATCAATTCAATTGGACGGCGAAATCGAGTGAATTTATTGAGAAAAAGCAATTGATGGCCGGGAGCCTGCTGTTCCATCTCGGAATTATCCCGGTTATCATGGGGCATGTTGCGGGACTTGGCATCCCGAAATCGTGGATGCGGGCGCTTGGTGTAGATGATCATCTATACCATATTGGCGCGGTTTATGTGGGGGGCTTTTTTGGAATCATCACGCTTCTGGGCATGTTGATTCTTACCTGGCGCCGTTTCACCCTCCGTAATGTGCGCCGTTTAAGCTCGGCCTCCGACTTGGCCGTCAACGCCTTGTTGCTGCTGATTGTTTTTATGGGCATGTACGCTACGCTTGTTACCAATGCCGTACAGCCTGAGTTTGATTACCGGGAGACGATCTCGATCTGGTTCCGCGGCCTGTTTGTATTCAGTCCGGATGCCTCCCTGATGCGGGAAGTGCCGCTGTCCTTCAAGCTGCACGCGCTTGCGGGTTTTACCATTTTCGCTTTCTGGCCGTTCACCCGCCTGGTGCATGTGTGGAGCGTTCCATTGAATTATATTAGCAGAAGTTATATTCTTTATAGAAGACATAGATCTAACTAGAAAAGCGGGCTTGGCCCGCTGTTCCAGCTTATGCAAACAGTTTGATGAAGATTAAATTAGGAGATAAGGCTGATGAATAATAAGGTGGATTATCAACGGAAGCTTGACCAGGTCCGCGAAGCATTCGGTTACGATTTCATGGCTCTTTCTCTTGTGGAATCCGAAGAGTACCATTATGTGATCAAATGGAAATACGCCTCAGGCAACCTGAATGACCGCTTCCGGCGCATTGTGCTGCAATCCGGCAAGGGGATAGCGGGAATCGTATTCAAAACAGGGAAGCCGCTGTTAATTCCATCCGTTCATCAACAGTTGGGTTTGGAAAGTCTGTTTAATTACCCGATAGTACAGTCGGAAAAGCTGAGGAGCCTCTGGGCCGTGCCGTTATGGAATGACGCCCGCGTAGCGGGAGTGCTGCTGGGCGGCTTTCGCGGCGAGGAACGGCGTGTAACGGAGGAAATGCTTAAATCCATGGTGGAATATGCACGGGGCGGATTCGGAGATTTAAACGGGAAGGAACTGATGGCCAATTGACAACACAAGCAGAGACAGGCCAGATCATTCCGATGATGATGAAGCTGTTTGAAAACAGTATTGAAGCGATCTTCTTTTTCAATAAGGAAGGAAAGACCCTCGCGATGAACCCGGCCGCCGAGAAAATTGTCGGTGATGAGGTGATCATGCAGCTTCACCAAGGGGCAGATCGGGCTCTATGCGGGACCTGCCGGGGCTACACAAGCGAGACGGAGAATCGTACCTGCCTGGATTGCTTTTTCAGCATGCCGGAAAGTGAGGAATTCTCGTCTTTCCAGGTCTATATGGAAACGAAGGGAAAAGGGGTCGTGCCTTATGCCGCTTCCTTCCATACCGTTGATCGGGAGAATGGCGTCCGTGTGTTTATGCTGAGGGATTTGACAAGACAGTTCCAGACCCAGGAAAGATTCTTTCAAAATAAAATGATGAAACACGTGATTGAAGCGCAGGAGAATGAGCGCAAACGGATTTCCCGCGAGCTGCATGACAGTGTGGCGCAGGAGCTGATGAGCGCCGTCGTTGATATGAGGGTACTCAAATATGTGACGAATGATGAGCAGGTGCTCAAAAAAGTGAAGCACACCGAGGCTTCCATGATGAGGCTGCTTGATGATATCCGCAATCTGTCCGTGGAGCTGCGCCCGGCCGCCCTGGATGATCTGGGGCTGGAGGCTGCTTTCCGCACGTATTTCAAGCGGATTGAACAAAGCTACGGGCTTGTCATTAATTTTGCATCTCATCTGTCCCGGAAGCGCTATGGCAGTGAAGTGGAGACCGTTATTTACCGGGTCTGTCAGGAAGCTGTATTAAATGCGTTAAAATATGCGCATGTGGACAGCGTGACTGTTACTATAACCGAGATCGGTCGCAACCTGCAATTGGTCATTGAAGATGAAGGAGCCGGCTTTGAGCTGCAAGGCGAGCCGATCGGCACCGGACTCGGGTTATATGGCATGCAGGAGCGGGCTGAACTGGTCGGAGGCAGCTTCAGTGTATTTTCGGAGCTTGGGAAAGGCACAAGGATTTTTCTGCAGGTTCCGGTCGGTCAGGGCGAAGGGGAGGAATAACACTTGATAAAAATAGTCATTGCGGATGACCATGCGATCGTACGGAGCGGCTTCTCCATGATCCTGAATTTTCAGGAGGACATGGAGGTCATCGGCGGGGCGGCTGACGGCCTGGAGGCCTATTCCCTGGTGGCGAAGCTGCGGCCGGACGTGCTCATTATGGATCTCAGCATGCCTCCAGGAGAAAGCGGACTGATCGCCACCGGCAAGATCAAGGAGGAATACCCGGACACCAAAATTCTGATCCTGACGATGCATGATGATGAGGAATATCTGTTTCATGTGCTCAAAAACGGCGCTTCTGGTTATGTATTGAAAAATGCGCCGGATGAAGAGCTGCTGCTGGCCGTTCGCACCATTTACCGGGGGGAGACCTATATACATCCCAAAATGGCCACCTCGCTGGTGCGTGAATTTTTCAAGAAGGATAAGACAGCTGAACCTGCGGACATGTTCGACCTGCTGTCCAACCGCGAGCTGGAAATCCTGCCATTGATCGCCAAAGGCTACGGTAACAAGGAAATCGCCGAAATGATCTTTGTGTCGGTCAAGACGGTGGAGGCCCACAAAGCCAAAATCATGGAGAAACTGAACCTGAAAAGCCGCCCTGAGCTGGTAGAGTATGCATTAAAGAAAAAAATGCTGGAATTCTAATCTGAAATCCTGATACACCCTGGAAATTCACAGGATCGACAATTGTTGATCCGGTGTACTTCCAGGGTGTTTTTTGCTTTACCGGAAAGGAGGGGGGAGTTTTAGGGTTTTCCCAAATTTGCAAAGGGAACTCCCTTATATATGGTGCTTTCTCCGCCAGCTACAATAGGGACAGAAACTGAGGACCAAAATGCTCAGCGACAAAAATAACGAAAAGGTGAGTCCAAATGGTTAAAAAGCTGCAGTTGCCCCTGCAATCCTTAAACCTCGTTGTCGGGTTCATGGTGTGGGTCATCATTTCATCCCTTATGCCCTACATTAAAGAGGACATCGGCATTCCTGCCGACAGGCTGGCGATGGTCACCGCCATCCCCGTTGTGCTCGGATCGGTACTGCGAATCCCGCTCGGCTATTATGCCAATATATTTGGAGCGAGAATCATTTTCCTGGTCAGCTTCATTCTGCTTCTTTTTCCCGTCTATTACATAAGTGAAGCGTCTTCGTACGCCGATCTGATCATTGGCGGACTATTCCTTGGCATAGGCGGGGCGGTGTTCTCAGTCGGGGTTACTTCACTGCCAAAGTATTACCCAAAGGAAAAGCTTGGCTTCATCAACGGCATCTATGGCATGGGCAACATCGGAACAGCCATCACCACATTCTCGGCTCCGATTGTGGCAACACAGATCGGGTGGACGGCGGCAGTGAAGCTGTATCTCATTCTTTTGCTCGTATTTATCGTATTAAATCTGATCTTCGGAGACCGGCATGAAACGAAAGTCAAAACGCCCATTATCGAACAGCTTAAAGGTGTTTATAAAAACGAAAAGATGTGGTTGTTCTCTTTGTTTTACTTTATAACGTTCGGCTCGTTCGTCGCGTTTACCGTCTACCTGCCGAATTTTCTGGTGTCGAATTTCGAACTGGACAAAGTCGATGCCGGGATGCGCACCGCCGGTTTTATTGCGCTGGCTACCTTTATGCGCCCGGTCGGCGGCTGGCTGGCGGACCGCTTTCAGCCGTTATTCCTGCTGATCGGCACATTTGCCACCTATACATTGGCTGCCATTCTCCTTGCCTTCTCGCCTTCCATCGGGCTGTATACGGCAGGCAGTCTCGCCATTGCGGTTTGTGCGGGAATCGGCAACGGAGTCATTTTCAAGCTGGTGCCTTTTTATTTCAACAAGCAGGCCGGCATCGTGAACGGCATTGTATCCATGATGGGCGGTCTGGGCGGTTTCTTCCCGCCGCTGATGCTGTCGGCCATTCACTCGCTTACAGGCCAATATTCCATCGGATTTATGCTGCTGTCGCAGGTAGCTTTGGCGAGTCTGGTGATCGTTGTCTGGCTCTACTTTCAGGATCGTCTGGCACTCTCGGCTGAGGTGTTTGCATCGACCGGACAGGGTATTCTGGTGACGGATGTGGCGGGAACCATCAAAGCAGTCAATCCTGCCTTTTCCAAGCTTACTGGCTACGCGGAAGAAGAGGTGATTGGCAAAAATCCGAACATTCTGAAATCCGGCAGACAGTCGAAAGCATTTTACGGTGAAATGTGGAAGGCCATCAAAAATCACGGCATGTGGCAAGGAGGCATCTGGAACCGCCGCAAAAACGGCGAGGAGTATTTGCAGTGGCTGAACATCAGTGCGGTGAAGGACGAGAGCGGCGAGGATATCCGTTATGTGGGAACGTTCAGCGACATCACCGAGCAGCACCGGAAGGGAAAAGAAATTCATTCATAGCTTATTTGAACTACCTCTAAAAGAAGGAAGGTGGCCGCATGACATCCTATACACTAAAAGACAGCCTGCTGCGGCCGATGCGCGATTTGCGCCTGTCGGTAACGGACCGCTGTAATTTCCGCTGCACCTATTGCATGCCAAAAGAAGTGTATGGTCATGATTTTGCGTTTTTGCCCAAGTGTGAGCTGTTATCGTTCGAGGAGATGGAGCGGCTGATCAGGCTCTTTGTTTCCCTTGGGGTGGAGAAAATCCGTCTTACCGGGGGAGAGCCACTCATGCGGCCGGGTCTTCCCGGATTTATAGCCAGAATCCGGTCCATTGAAGGCGTAGAGGACATCGGTTTAACCACCAACGGCTCGCTGCTTGGACAGCAGGCGTTGCCTCTTTATGAGGCCGGGCTGCGCCGCCTGAACATCAGCCTTGACGCCCTGGCCCCCGGAATTTTCGGCCGGATGAACGGCAGAGAGGTGGGCCCTGCACACATTCTGGAGCAGATCGAGTGTGCCAGAAAGCTTGGTTTTACGGTCAAAGTCAACATGGTTGTGCAAAAAGGCGTAAATGACAGCGAGATTTTACCCATGGCGGGGTATTTCAAGGAACGGGGCGTTACGCTCCGTTTTATTGAGTTTATGGATGCGGGAAATGGAAACGGCTGGAGTTATGCCGGTGTGGTAACCAAACAGGAGATATTGGATCTGCTCGCGAAGGCTTATGAACTGGAGCCTGTGCACCAAAGTTATTTCGGAGAGGTGGCACAGCGCTACCGTTACCTGGATGGTTCTGCAGAGGTCGGTTTTATCACCTCGGTAAGTGAAGCCTTTTGCTCATCCTGTACCCGGGCCCGCCTGTCTTCCGACGGAAAGCTCTATACATGCCTGTTTGCAGGCCAAGGTTTTGATCTGCGCAAACTGCTGCGGTCCGGAGCGGATGACACGCATATGCTCAATGCGATTGTGGACGTGTGGGAGCGGAGGGCAGACCGGTATTCCGAAGAAAGAACGGAGCAAACGGCCAAAACCAGAAATAAAATCGGCATGTCCTATATTGGCGGATAACAGCTGGCTGCAGACATTGAGCTGCCAACGTCATGACACGCAAGGGATTAAACTGCAAAATCACGTGAAAACCTGCACAATTATAGACGCTTAAAGTGAGCAGCTTGTCTGAAAAAAAGTCGGTCAAGTGAAAGGAGATTCATGGTATGAACAGGTACATTCCCAAACAGCATGGCGCGTGGGTCATGCTCATTCTTCCGTTTTTGACGGGGCTGGCAGTCAGTGGACCGCACGGCATTCACATCCCGCTGTTTGTCTGCTGGCTGGTGCTCTATTTATTCACTTTCCCCGCGCTGCAGTGGATTAAAACAGGTAAAGGGGAGCGATATTGCAAGCCTGCCATACTATATGGGGCCATATCGCTGCCTTTGCTAATTTTTCTTGTGTGGTATGAGCCTCAACTCATCTGGTATGGAGCGCTGCTGCTGCCTTTTTTTGCGCTGAATGTGTATTATGCCAGAATCAAACAGGAACGCGCTTTATTGAATGACATTGCCGCCGTTTTGCTTTTTTGCTCCTTTATATATCCTGTCGTCTATCTCGGAGGGGGAACAACGGAGTGGCGGACAGTGAACGAACTGTTTGTGCTGCTGGTGCTCTATTTTGCGGGGACTGCCTTGTATGTCAAAACTGTGCTCAGGGAAAAAAACAATCCACGTTACTACTACGCATCTGTGGTTTATCATCTGGTGATTATGCTGGCAGCAGCCTCGATCAAGCCGCTGTTGTTTATTCCCTTCCTTATTTTGCTATTGCGGGCTGTCCTGCTTCCCGGCCAGGGGCTGAAGGCAAAACCGACAGGGATTGCGGAGATGGTGTTTGCGGCTGTTCTGTATGGTTCTTTCTTGATTTTAGTTGTTTAAAATTCGGCTCCATAGGAGGAGATTTGCATGATCGCTTCAGGGTCTGTACGGGATTATCATAAAGACCCCTTTATCGTGATTTGGGAGGTCACGCGGGCGTGTGCCTTAAAGTGTCTGCATTGCCGGGCGGAGGCCCAGTACAGACCCGACCCCCGCCAGCTTACATTTGAGGAGGGCAAGAGGTTGCTGGACCAGATTGCTGAATTGAATCATCCACTCTGTGTTTTCACAGGTGGAGATCCGTTAATGCGTCCCGACCTGTTTGAGCTGGCCAGGTATGCCATTGCAGAGAAAAAGCTGTCACTGTCCATAACACCAAGCGCCACCCCCAAAGTGACACGCACCGCAGTCGAGAAGGCAAAGGAAGCGGGCTTGTCCCGTTGGGCATTCAGTCTGGATGGTTCATGCGCGGATATCCATGATCATTTTCGTGGCACTCGCGGTTCCTTTACAATGACGATGCGCGGCATCGGTTATTTGCGGGAGGCGGGCATTCCCATTCAAATCAATACGACGGTTTCACAATATAATCTGCATGATCTTGCGCAAATTGCTGAGAGAGTCAAGGAGATGCAGGCTGTGCTGTGGAGTGTGTTTTTTCTGGTGCCCACTGGCCGTGCCATGGAGAAGGACATGATTTCGCCGGCACAGCACGAAGAAGTCATGAGATGGCTATACGAGCTGCAGCAGCGGATGCCCTTCGGAATCAAAGCGACAGAAGCTCCTCATTACCGGCGGGTTATTTTGCAAGAGCAGCGCAAGAAGCGCGATGGTGAGGAGAATAAAGCCACTGCGGGAGTCCGCAGGACGACGGATGCGTTGGGACGTGCTCCGAAAGGTGTCAATGACGGCGACGGGTTTGTGTTTATCAGCCACACGGGCGAGGTATATCCCAGCGGGTTTCTGCCGCTGGCCTGCGGAAATATACGGGAGAAATCGCTGGCGGATATTTACCGCGGCTCTACCGTCATGCAGCAGCTTCGGAACAAATCATTACTCAAAGGAAAATGCGGAGTTTGCGAATTCAAAACGGTCTGCGGCGGCTCCAGAGCGAGGGCTTTTGCACTGACGGGGGACTACTTGGAAAGCGACCCTTACTGTGTGCATGTTCCACAAGACTGGAAAGGAGAACGGCGGAATGCAGAGGGCTGTTAAACGGATCGTTGTGCTTGGTGGAGGAATCACGGGTTTAAGCGCGGCGTTTTATTTGCAGAAGCAGGCGGGGGGAAAAGGGATTCCGCTGGAAATCACGCTTGTTGAACAAAGCGACAGACTTGGTGGCAAGCTGCATACGGTTCACAGGGACGGATTCATGATTGAAAAAGGACCGGACGCTTTCCTGGCACGCAAGACCTCCGTCCTGGAACTAACGGCGGAGCTCGGCATGGAGGCGGACCTGGTCTCAACCCGTCCGAGCGCCAAGACAACCTGCATTCTGCACAAAGGCAAGCTGCACCCGATGCCGATGGGGTTTATTCTGGGTATTCCGACCAGGATGAGCCCTTTCATCCGTACAGGGCTTATCTCTCCCTGGGGCAAAGCAAGAGCGGTCCTGGACCTGATCCTGCCTGCAAGAAAAGGCAGTGAGGACGAGTCGCTTGGCGACTTTATCGAACGGCGGCTGGGGAAAGAAGTATTGGAACAGATTACCGAGCCGCTGCTTTCCGGCATCTATGCGGGTGACACCCGCTACTTAAGTCTGCTGTCAACCTTTCCGCAGTTCAGGCAGATGGAGCAGAGACACCGCAGTCTGATTAAAGGCATGGCTCTGGGAGGCGGGCAAAAGTCTTCATCGTTGCAGGGCCTGCCGGAGATTGCCCAAAAGAGCATGTTTCTATCCTATAAAAATGGAATGTCTGCTGTGATCGATCGGTTGGCGAAAAGGCTCGACTCTGTGCGGTTTATCATGGGTCAGTCTGTGGTCAAGGTTCGTAAAGAAGATGAATATCGAATTCACCTGGAAAATGGAGAAACGCTGGGAGCTGATGGAGTGATCTGCACGGTACCGGCTTTTGTGGCCGCCCAAATATTTGCCGGTGCGGCGGATGTCGGCTGGCTTAATAAAATCAACTATGTCTCCGTGGCCAATATCGGGCTGGCATATCGGAATGAAGATGTGAATCATGCCTTTGCCGCGTCAGGCTTCCTGGTTCCGCGCAAGGAGGGCAAGAGGATCACCGCCTGCACCTGGTCCTCCGCCAAATGGGCTCATGCCGCTCCCGAAGGTCATACCTTGCTGCGGACATATATCGGGCGGGCCGGCGCGGAGGACTGGGTCCATTGGACTGACGAAGAGCTGGCGGGTGCCGCACGTAAAGACCTGAAAGACCTGCAGGGCATAACGGCCGAGCCTGAGCTGGTCGAAATCTCCCGCTGCAATCGTGCAATGCCGCAATACCCGGTCGGCCATATGGAGCAGATGAGGCTGCTGAGGGAACAATTTGCACGCCATTTGCCCGAAGTACAGCTATGCGGAGCAGGTTATGGGGGCGTAGGAATTCCGGATTGCATACGACAGGGAAAGGAAGCGGCAGAGCAATTGCTTAACACTGTATCGGATATGCGGAATCAATAAGAACGAAATTAGGAATAAATTTGGAAAAATGATGGATTGTGAGCACAATCACATTGTTCGAAATGCGGTATCGTTAAACTTTAAATTACAAGGAACATTTGCATAAAAATCCAACCAATTCATCAAGGAATGAGGAATGCCAATTGTCCATTTTACCTCAGAAAAACAGGCTGGGATTTTATGAAATCCGGCTGGAGTCGATAGGAGGCCTTGGCGCGAATCTGGCAGGAAAAATGCTGGCTGAAGCCGGCGTAACCGGCTCCGGTCTGAATGGATCGAATTTTTCCAGCTACGGCTCCGAGAAAAAAGGTTCCCCTGTCAAGGCTTTTGTCCGCTTCTGCGATGCGCAGGTGGAGATTCGGGACCACAGCCCGATCGAGCAGCCTCATGTGGTCGGGGTATTCCATGAAGCTCTGTATAAAACCGTGGACGTCTGTGCAGGCTTGCTTCCGGGCGGAACGGTGCTCGTGAATTCCGCACGCGAAGCTGAACAGGTAGCACGGGACATCAAGCTGACCCGCGGCACGCTGGCCGTTGTGGATGGGTTGAACATTGCCGTGGAGGAGAAAACGAAGGTAAATACGGCCATGCTGGGAGCGCTGTTCCGGATCTGCGGTTTTCTGGATCCGGACAATATGCGGGAGGTCATTCGCCGCACTTTTCAGAAGAAGCTACCGCACTTGGTAGAATCGAATATCAGAACCTTCAATCGTGGTTATGAGGAAGTCCGTTTCCTCACACTGCAGAGCCAAGCTGAAGAAAGTCAGGACGGGTATATACGGCAGGAGCCTTTGCTTGGTTATTCCACGCAGGAGCCGGGAGGCATTCTTACCGTTACAGCGAGCAGTGTATTGAAGGATTTGAGCGGCTCCAGACAGGGCTTTATTCCAAAATTCAATAAAGAGGACTGCATTAACTGTGCCGCTTGCGATACCGTTTGCCCCGACTTTTGTTTTGTATGGGAGAGAAGGCCCGACAAGCGGGGCAATTCGCAAATGTTCATGGAGGGAATTGACTATCAATACTGTAAAGGCTGCCTGAAATGCGTGGAAGCTTGTCCGACGTCTGCGCTAAGCGAGATGCTGGAGGTCCAGCATTATGCCGAGCAGCATCGGGTGCCACAGAAATTCCCATATCTGACGATGGGGGGAGTACACTAAATGAGCCTGCAAACGAAAGAAAAGAATACGAAATTGGCATCAGCCCATGATCAGAAAACGGTGTTTGAGTCAGGCAACGAGCTGGCCGCCATGGCGGCAGCCCAGATCAACTATCATATTATGGGTTATTTCCCCATCACACCTTCAACCGAAATTGCCCAATACCTTGATATGATGAAAACACGCGGAGAGCATGATATCCGGCTTATTCCGGCTGACGGCGAGCATGGATCGGCGGGGATTTGTTACGGAGCGGCGGCAGCCGGCGCGCGTGTGCTCAATGCCACCAGCGCGAACGGATTGCTCTATATGATCGAACAGTTGCCTGTACAGGCAGGCACCCGTTTTCCCATGGTAATGAATCTGGTGACAAGGGCTGTCAGCGGGCCGCTTGACATCCGCGGGGACCACTCGGATCTCTACTACGCCTTGAACACGGGGTGGGTGATTCTCACCGCCCGCTCGCCGCAGGCCGTATACGACATGAATATTATGGCGCTGCGCATTGCGGAGCATGAGGAGGTGCGATTGCCGGTCATCGTGGCTTACGACGGCTTCTTCACCTCCCATCAGAAGCGGCGGGTACAGATTTTCAGCGACCGTGAGACTGTGCAGCGTTTTGTGGGAGAAAAGCCTTCCGCACAGCCGCACGTGCTGGATCCGGAGCGGTCCATTGTAGTCGGCGCGTACATGAATGGCGAAGACCTGACGAACAACCATTATCAGCAATCTGAGGCCATTCTGCGCGCAGGTGAAGTTTTCCGCGAGGTGGCGGAAGAATATGCGGCCCTGTCGGGAAGAAGTTATGGGGCGCTGGATGTGTATCAGATGGAGGATGCCGAGGTCGCATTATTCCTGCTGAATTCAGCGGCTGAATCCTCTAAGGATGTCGTTGACCGGCTGCGCTCACAGGGAATTAAGGCGGGACTGATCAGCCCGAATATTTTGCGCCCGTTTCCGGCCGCAGCCGTCCGTGATGCCCTGCGCGGGGTCAAAGCGCTGCTTGTCGGAGAGCGTGCGGATTCTTACGGTGCCAATGGCGCAAATCTCACGCATGAGGTGAAATCGGCGATTCAGGATATTCGCGGGCCACAGCCTGTCGTGCTTTCCCGCATCTTTGGCTTGGGCGGCAAGGATTTTTATGCGGACGATGCGGAAGCCTTTTTTGCCCTTGCTCTGGATGTCGTGGAGAAAGGGTTTGCCGAAAAGCCGTTTGATTATTACGGTCATACACCCGGCAGAAATGAACAGAAGCTGGTTCCTGTCATTTCCCCCATGGCGGGAGAAGCGTTCAAGTCGGGGCTGATTACCGTGAGGATGAACGAGGAAACCCGCAAGCTTGCAGTTAAAATCCCGCCAATGCGCTCATTAACGGCCAAGCCGAAGCGGATCGCTTCGGGACACGGAGCCTGCCCCGGCTGCGGCATTTTTCCCGGCCTGGAGTTGTTTTTCAAGGGAATTGAGGGCAATGTTGTGACCCTGTTCCATACCGGCTGTGCATATATTACGACAACAGGTTATCCCTATAACTCTCATAAACAGAGTTTCATTCATAATCTGTTTCAGAACGGCCCGGCGACATTGTCGGGTACGGTAGAAGCTTTCTTTGAGCAGAAGCGGCGCGGGGAATTGGATGTGCCGGACGATTTCACTTTTGTCATGATCACTGGTGACGGGGGCATGGACATCGGCATGGGCTCAGCGATCGGTACGGCGCTGCGCAATCATAAAATGATCATTCTTGAATATGACAATGAAGGATATATGAATACCGGGGCACAGCTGTCCTATTCCACTCCCTTGGGGCATATGACCAGCACCTCCGGTGTGGGCAAAAAGCAGCAGGGCAAGCCATACCAGCACAAGGATACGGCTCAGATTATGGCGGCCACCCACATCCCTTATGTGTTCACGGGCACCGAGGCGTTTCCGCAGGATTTGGTGAAAAAGGCGGCCAAGGCCCAGTGGTATGCCCAAAACGAAGGAATGGTGTATGGCAAGCTGCTGATTACTTGCCCGTTGAACTGGAAATCGGAGGACAAGGAAGGGGAGAACATCGTCCGGGCGGCGGTGGATTCCTGTTTCTTTCCTCTCTATGAAGTGGAGCGCGGAGAGACGAACATCACGTACAATCCGGAAGACAAGAACAAGCGTGTGCCGCTCACCGATTGGCTCAAGTACATGGGCAAATCCAGACATTTGCTGAAGGAAGAAAACAAAGAACTGCTGGCGGAATTTGAGCGGGAGGTTGAGCGCCGCTGGTCTATTCTGAAAGCCAAGCACGAGAATCCATTATTATAAGTTTTACGAAGGAATATTGACGCTGAAAAAAAGGCATGATTGATAGGGTCGTCCCAAAAATGTTCGTATGACATGGGAATGTCCCGATTTACAACACAAAAGGACCTCAAATTCCACTGGATAGTGGAGATTGAGGTCCTTTTTCTGTAGAAAATCGGATCATCCAGTTCGTGTCTTTCAAGGCAACAATCTGACCGTTGGGGTCGGATTGTTGTCAGGGCATTATACGTCAGCCTTTGGACAAGAGGGGAAGCAAGTAGTCCAAGAGCGATTGGGTATCTTCAATCAAAGCGCGCATCGCTACGTATCCGTCCGGCCGAATCAATACGAGCTCGTTATTTTCCGCAGCGTAGGCGCGGTGCGCGTTCCCCTCGTGATCTACGATCACGTCCGCGTCCTGTAGTTGCGTTCGTACGATTCGGTGAACATGAAGTTGACTGTTGTCGATATCCGGCAGCGACGTGCTGCCATCGACAAAGGCGAGAAGCGTCCAGTGCGGCCCGCGCAGCAAATCAAAGACGCTTCCTTCAAAGGCCCTTCCTTGAAGGCCGTTTGCCTCAGGCGCCCGATCTCCGGGCAGGGGACCCTTTTCAGGGGAATCGGTTGCAGCTCGTGAGAGAGAGCTGAACCGATAGGAGACAAGAAGTCCGGTTGTCAAATCATCGGAAATCGTGCTCAGCGATTTCGACAGTTTCCCCGTGTCTGTATCGTTGCCCATCACAGCGCCTATCTTCGCGGTGCTGTCCTCCAGAACAGCACGAGCGACGGGGCGGCGCTCCTCGTCATACGTATCGAGCAACGCCGCATCCGCACCGCGCAGCACGGCTGCCAGCTTCCACCCCAGGTTGTAAGAGTCCTGCATTCCTGTATTCATGCCTTGACCACCTGCTGGCGAATGCACATGGGCCGCATCGCCGGCAAGGAAAACCCGTCCTTTGCGGTAATGTTCGACCATGCGCACGTTGACCCGGTAGATGGACAACCAAGAGGCATCAGTAACTCGGACTCGTCCCGCTCCGGCCCGGCGGTCAAGCATAGCTTGATAAAGCTCAAGTGACGGCTGCTCCGGCTCTTCGATCTCTTCCGAAATCGTGGCTTGCAACTGAAAGAGATCGCTATTCGGAAGGGGGGTAAGACCAAACATGCCTTCCTTCGAAACCCAGATGTGAATGCGGTCTCGATCCAGCCCTTCCAAGCGGATGTCTCCCAAGTACCAGCGTTTATTTTCATAGGTTTCCCCGACAAGTGACAAGTTCAAGAGCTTGCGAACGTGGCTCTTGCCGCCGTCCGCGCCGACGGCATAGCGTGTTCGGATTTGCCGGATTCCTTCGGGCGTTTCTACGGTCACGGTGACACCATCCTCATCTTGGCTCAGATCAACGGCTGTAGTTCCAAGTTCTACTTGGCCGCCGAACCGGGCATACTGTTCACGCAGTGATGCTTCCACATCAAATTGGGCAATCCAGAGCGGATCAGGGTAAGGTGACCGGAGATTTGCGTTTGCGGAGACCGTGATGCTTGACTTGTCGACGAACGAGCCATCCGCGTTGTAGTACCGAACCGGAATATCAACGACCCCTTTCCGAACGATGCTGTCCACGACCCCCAGATCGTCCAAGACTTCGAGGGCACGGGGTTGGATGGCTTTTGCCTTGGATGCTGTATTAAAGGAACTGGAACGCTCGATGATGCGATGAGAGATGCCATAGCGGGCTAGATCGCAGGCCAGTGTAAGTCCGGTTGGACCGGCTCCGATAATAAGAACATCAATGGTTGGCAAAGTGAAATTCATGTTGAATGCCTCCTTATATGTTTGATTAATTATTATACTACACCGTGCAGTGTAGTTAGTAAAGTGAAAAAAATTCCATGCCTGCTTTCCTTCATTACGGAGTTGATATGAAACGAAATACATTTTATACTTTACCGTGTAGTGTAGTGTAGTGTAGTGTAGTGTAGTGTAGTGTAGTGTAGTGTAGTGTAGTGTAGTGTAGTGTAGTGTAGTGTATTACTTTATATATAGCCGAGATCTTTTGGAAACTATAGTCCGGGGGTAAAGATCATGACAGCCAATTTGACGAACAAACCACGGCGCGAAAGCGCCATGCGAAAACGCGCCGACATTCTTGCGGCAGCGCGTCATTTGTTCCTGACGGAAGGATTCGACCGCTCAAGCGTCGACACAGTGGCGGCGCAGGCGAACGTGTCCAAGCGGACGGTCTACGATTATTTCGGCGATAAACGGGCCTTGCTGCTCGCCGTCGTTGAGGAGACGGCGCAAGCAATTATGGTCTCGATTGAACAGGCGATCGAAGACAGGCTTCAGGAAGTCTCCGACCTTGAGCAAGCGCTTATCGCGTTCTGCGAGCAAATTATGACGTCAACCATCGGGTCGGCCGATTATGCTGCGCTTCTACGGCTCGTGACGATGGAAGCAGAGCACTTGCCGGATTCGATGTATGACCAAATGGACAGGATGCCGGAGGAAGCGCTCGCCAGGCGCTTGGCCGAATTCGGGCAGCGCGGATGGTTGACGGTGCCGGATGCCCAGCTTGCCGCGAAACATTTCGCTGCTTTGACATTTTTGTTGGTTTTGAGTTATCCGGGACAGGAACGCCAAGAGGAAGATATCCGGAGCCAGCGGCTTATTGTCGAAGGGGTTCGTGCCTTCCTCCGCGCCTATGCGCAGGAGCATCGGGAATGACCCTGTTTACAATAGATTTTGTATAAACACAATGGTGTACCAGGGTCTGAATTTCGAGTCCAGGTACACCATTCAGTTTTACTGTTCATTTTTAAGTGTTTGAATACTGTTCTCGCACCAACTGATTAAACTGCTAAACTGACTTTTCCCATATTGAATAGTAATCATCCAATATTTAAAATTGTTATCTTTCTTCTCTGTATTTTGCAGCCACGTCTCGAGTTCTTCAAAAATTTTCAGGCTTTCCTCAAGTTTTCTTTTATGTTCTTCGATGTGCATGATGATCGTCTCGGGTGAAGTATTACTGCCAAAAAATACTCTTAGCAGCAGCTCATTTTTTTTAAGCATGACCACATGCTCCATCGGTTGGGACAGCCAGTGCGATAATGTCTGCCTGCCTTGGTCGGTGATACTGTATAGTTTTTTATCAGGTTTTCCTTTTTGACGAATGATTTTAACCTCAATATCATGTTGATCGAGCAACTCAGCCAAAGTAGGGTAGATTTGTCCATAATTCTCATTCCAAAAGTAACTCGTGCTCTGTTCCATATGTTGTTTTATATCGTAACCGGTATGGGGTCCCAGAGCCAGTATGCCTAACACGGCAAACTTCGTATTGGTTTTCCCCGACTGCTTTGCCATTACATTCTCCCCCAGTACATCAAACAATGTCATGATTTATTATATCTCATCAAAGGGAATGTCACATCTTTATAATATATATTAAAATAATATATATTATTTTAATAATAAGTGTTGACAACGTTTATAGGCGGATTTATAGTTTTCTTATCACCACCAAATTTACGAGTCAAAGGGAGAATTCAAATATGACTATGATTAATGTTAATTATCCTGTAGGCCGTATTTCCGTTGAACAGCGTCGTCTTTTGGCGGAAGCCTTAACAGATGCGGTTCTAGTTCCGGAAGTCGGGCAATACTGCCCACCTGCAAGGGAAGGATTCCAGGTTCATTTCACCGAGTGTCCGGCTGATTACATGGCGATCGGAGGGAAACTGTTATCAGACCAGCCAGAACGTGATGTAATTACAGTTAATGTTTTGGTGATGGATGGAGACTGGCCGAATGAAGTCCGCAAAGAGGTGATTGAAAATATTTTTGGGAGTCTCACCAAAATACTTGAGGTGCCAGAAGCATCTCCGAGTTGGTGGGTAAGCTTCCAGGTTATCGAAGAGGGAAGCTGGGGTTCTCGTGGAGGCGTGCTCTCCGTTTTGGATTTGTTAGATTCAGGGGTTTTTACCGAGGAGAAGAAGCAAGCAATCTGGAATAACATTTCATCGGCAAACTGATTCCGGTTACGACATAAACAGCGCAGAGTTGAAGTGTATGGGAATGATGCGTATGTATCAAGTACAAGCTTTTTAAAAATAAATCCCCTCTGGCAGACAGTGAATAAACACTGAAAACCAGAAGGGATTTTTTTCAAGCGCCAAGGAACATTTTCATGTCATCTTCCACGTTTGTTATGCCGCCGATTCCGAAGCTTTCCACCAACACTTTGGCGACATTGGGGGACAGGAAAGCGGGCAGTGTAGGGCCGAGATGAATATTTTTCACACCAAGATGCAGCAGGGCAAGCAGGACGATAACCGCCTTCTGTTCATACCAGGCAATGTTATAAGAGATCGGCAGCTCGTTAATATCGTCAAGTCCGAAAACCTCTTTCAGTTTCATGGCGATCACGGCGAGTGAATAAGAGTCGTTGCATTGGCCCGCGTCCAGCACACGGGGGATGCCGCCAATTTCACCAAGGTCAAGCTTATTGTATTTATATTTGGCGCAGCCTGCCGTCAAAATGACGGTATCGCGCGGGAGCTGCTCGGCAAAATCGGTATAATAGCTGCGCGATTTCATGCGGCCGTCGCAGCCTGCCATGACAAAAAATCTTTTAATGGCTCCCGTCTTGACCGCTTCCACCACCTGGTCGGCCACGCTCATAACGGCCTCATGGGCGAAACCTCCGATGATTTCACCCGTCTCAAGCTCTGTCGGAGGCAGACAGCGTTTGGCTTGCTCGATTAGAGCAGAGAAGTCCTTAGGCTGGCCATTCTCACCTTCCGGGATATGGCGAACTCCCGGATATCCGGTGTTGCCTGTCGTATAAATACGGTCGATATAGCTTTTTCTGGGGGGAACAATGCAGTTGGTCGTCATCAGAATCGGACCGTTGAAGGCTTCGAATTCTGCGTTCTGCTTCCACCATGCGTTGCCGTAGTTGCCGACGAAATGATCATATTTCTTGAAAGCAGGGTAGTAGTGGGCGGGAAGCATCTCGCTGTGGGTGTATACGTCAACACTCGTGCCCTTGGTTTGTTTCAACAGCTCTTCCAGGTCCTTCAAATCATGTCCGCTAATCAGGATACCCGGGCGATTTTGCACTCCAATATTCACCTTTGTTATTTCTGGCTGCCCATAGGTGCTGGTGTTGGCCTCATCGAGCAGGGACATGACCTTCACGCCAAATTTGCCCGCTTCCATGTTCAAGCTGATCAGATCGGCTGCTTCAAGGGTATCGTCAAGTGTCGCAGCAAGCGCCCGCCGCATGAACAGGTCAACTTCCTTGTCCGTGTAATTCAGCTGCCAGGCATGATAAGTGTAGGCGGCCATACCTTTCAAACCATAAGTCAGAAGCTCGCGCAGGGAGCGGATATCTTCATTGGATGTGGAAAGGACACCAACCTGGCGGGCTTTGACATCAAAATGCTGCTCGCTATCGGCTTGCCATACGGCTGCGTCAGGGAGAGCTGCGGCTGCATCCGGAAACTGCTCATTCCGGTATGCAAGCACCTTTTGCCGGAGAATCAGCGCTTCCCGAATTTTGTTTACAAAGACAGCCCGGTCGAAGTTCGCATTCGTAATTGTGGCAAATAAGGAATCTGTGATAAACAGGGAGACACGGTGATCCAGCTCCTCAGGAAGCCGTACATCCAGGCTGAGCAAGGAGATTCCTTTCAGCAGATAGACAAGCAAATCCTGCAGATTGGCCACATCATGCGGCTTGCCGCAGACCCCGGCCACAGTACAGCCTGTGCCTTTGGAAGCTTCCTGGCACTGGAAACAGAACATGGACGGCTGGTGGGTTAATCGGTCCGTTTCATTTTTATTCATAAGTAAATACCTCCCGGATCAGATTGAATGAATGACGGTTAGGGGTTGGTTTCTTTACTGATATAGGAAGCATAACCCATGATAAAATGAGACCTTGTGATTCGAGTCACAACTTTTCAAACTTGTCGTGATTCCGCAAATTCTCCGGACAGTTTGTCCGTGTCCCTTAAACAAGCTTGACCGTATGATACTTTATCCGGTACGGGAGGTGATTCCCTATGAAAATCAGTGAACAGATGCTCGCATCACATACCAGGTATAAAACTCCATACAGCATGATCAAGGGCAAGAATCCAGGTCCGACCGTGATCCTCACTGCCGGGGTTCACGGCAATGAAGTTGCCAGTATCCGTGCCGCTGAGCAATGGCTGAAAAAATTCCGGCAAGGAGATTTCGTCATCAGCAGAGGAATGTTGATTCTTGTCCCCATATTCAATCAGGCTGCTTACAAACAGCGTACCCGCGGCAAGCCTGATTTAAATAGAACCTTTCCCAAGAGCCCCGGGAATACAGCGAGACATCCATTGTCTAAAGATCTGTTTGAGCTGGCCGAGAAATTGCGCCCTGATTGGTATATTGATCTCCATGAAGCTAACGGTCTTTCCAGCGTAAATCCCAAACGCTTGGGCCAGACGCTCATTACCAATCCCGGCAGCAAAGCCATACCTGCAGCCAGAAGAATCGTAAGCAAAATGAACGGCAGCATTTCCGATTCCACCAAGCATTTTACAGTCCGTCTCAAGCATAAAGAAGGATCAGGTCGTACGGCGGCAAGCCGGCTGCTTTATGCCAAAGCCATTACCGTAGAGACCTGCTGGAGCCTGTCGCTTACGAAAAGAATTGATTATCAAAGCCGGATTATTCACTATCTTCTTGAAGAAGCCCGTTTAATAGACAGGTGATCCGATAACAACCATCAGAGCATCCCTGAGGGGAAATCAATGAGAAGAGGTGATTAGGAATTGCCTGCTCAAGAAAACAATGCACGACAGCAACTTGCTACTTTAGGAAGTAAATGGTCAAAAACTAAATTTTTACTTAAAAACCCAATTCTCCGTAAATATGTTCCCGATACGAGTCTGTATTCTTACGATGCACTGCTTAATATGTTGAACAAGCACAAAATGGTCTACGTAAAGCCGGTTAAAGGCACAAGCGGAAATGGAGTTATTAAGGTTGTCAAACATAACAACACCAAATTCGCTTATCATGCCGGAACCAGCCCGCGAAGCTTTGCAACATATAAGGAGATGTTCACATCCTTGGAACAAACGAAGTACAAAGGTGAGCATATTGTGCAAAAAGGCATTGATCTGCTTACTTATAAAGGACTTATTTTCGATCTCCGTGTTATGGTGCAAAAAAACGAAAAGAAACAATGGGAGGCCACTGCTTACATTGGTAGACTGGCCGATCCCCAAAAAGCCGTAACCAATTTCCATAACGGCGGGACACCGATGCCGCTAGAAGCCCTTTTTCGTACCTATTTAAGTGAAGACAAGAACACTAAATATATCCAATCTTTAAAAGACCTCGGCTTACGGATTGCAACCGAATTTCATAAAAGCTATCCGAAGTTTATGGAAATCGGAATCGATTTCGGGCTGGACTCGTCCCTGAAGCCTTGGATTATTGAAGTGAACACACGCCCGGACGCTTATATTTTCGATCAGCTAAAAGATAAAAAAATGTTTCAGCGGGTTATTTTCCTTAAAAGGTTTCACGGCCTGATAAGCAGCAGCAGATTTCGTAAGAAAATCAGAGGCAGTAGCAGAATTCGCAAGAAAATCAGAAGCAGCAGCAGATTAAAGCTTCGTGAAAAAACCAGAAACCGATGAAAAAAGACCAACTTGGGCATTTCCAAGTTGGTTTTTTGCTTAGTCGTGTGGTTATTTGATGTGGTTAAAGATGTGATCCACCGCTGGCGTCGATGATCTGTCCGGTGATCCAGCGGCTGTCCGGGGATGCGAGAAATGCAGCGATATCCGCGATATCCTCCGGTTCACCCCAGCGCCCGAAAATTGAAAAATCGGCACCGGCCTTGCGGCCATCCGGGTCCTGCAGCATGCCTGTATTCATATCAGTAGCTACATATCCGGGGGCGATGGCATTGATCGTTATGCCGCGCGGACCGAGATGATTGGCAAGCGAGAGCGTTAAGGCGTTGATGGCCCCCTTGGTCATGCTATACGCCGGAATCATGGGTAAAGATATTCGCGCAACCGCTGATGAAAGCTGGATAATGCGTCCTTCATTCCGAAGGCGGGACAGGGCCTCTTGAATGATGAAAAACGGCGCCTTCACATTTAATGCCATCAACTGATCAAATGCATGCTCCTTTGTATCTTCAATGGCAGCGACCTGAGCCATTCCCGCATTATTTACGAGAATATCCATGCCGTTATTGCCGAATCGCTCCGAAAGCTCCCGGTCCAGTTCAGAGTACAGCACACGTACTCCTTCAGTCGAGCCAAGATCTGCTTGAACGGTGAAGCCGGAGCCCCCGCTACGCTCAATTTCTGCTACCGTTTCTTTAGCATCAGCCTGATTGGAGAAGTAGTGTACGGCAACGACCGCTCCTTCCTCCCCAAGCCTGCGGGCGATAGCCCTGCCGATGCCGCGGCTTCCTCCCGTTACTAACGCAACTTTATTTCTCAGTTTATCCATTTCATCATCTCCTGGTGAGTTTTTTGCTTGCAAGCCAGTTTTACCATATTTCGAATTACGGGATGTTGCGGTCTAATTGACGGATAAGCCAGGCTATAGGCAAAGGATTTCGTAATCTTGCTATTCCATTTTGAGGTTGAGACACAGGGCGGGGAGAGGGGTTATACTTAGGGAAGTGGAGGGGAAGCTATGATCCATTCAATCGAAAATGAACCATTGCTGACAGATGAACGCTGGCAAGCGATTATGCAAAATAATACGGCATATGATCATCAGTTTATTTACGCAGTCAAGACGACAGGGATTTTCTGCAGACCTTCCTGCAGATCAAGAGCGCCCAGGAAAGAGCATGTCCGGATTTTTAACAATGCGAGCGCGGCTGCGGCTGCTAACTTCAGACCGTGCAAGCGCTGCAAACCAACGGGCGGCCGCTTGCCTGACCAGGAGTGGGTAGATCAAATGATGCAATACATCGATCAGCATTATCGTGAAACGATTACGCTGGATACCTTGGCGGCCATTTGCCACGGGAGCCCTTATCACCTGCAGCGGACCTTCAAGAGAATTACAGGGACTACGCCTGCCGAGTATATTCAGCAGAAAAGAATAAGCGAAGCGATATCCCTTTTGCTTCATACAAATAAATCCGTAGCTGAAACAGCGGTTATAGTCGGTTTCTCCAATGCGCCCTACTTCATTACACTTTTCAAGAAAATGATAGGGCAGACACCGAATGACTACCGGCGTGCTTATGAGATCAAACAAAGCGAGGGCTTGATATAATGAACATACAAACAAATGCCGAGATTTACTGGACTTTACTGACCTGTGAAAATCAGAGCATTCATTTGGCCGCATCGGACAAGGGGCTTGCATTTGTTGGCTCCGGCAATGGTCCGTTCCATGAAATGGCGGATTGGTTAAAATCGCGCTTTCCTGGCTGCCGGCTGGTGAAGGACGACAGAAAACTGCAAATCTATTCCGATGCGCTGACAGAGTATTTGGAGGGGAAATGCAGCAGCTTTTCCCTGCCTTTGCATCTTCAGGGCACACCTTTTCAAAAAGCGGTATGGAACGCGCTTGGCCATATTCCCTATGGAGAAACAAGGACCTATTCCGAGATCGCCATCCAGTTTGGTAAACCAAGCTCGGTCCGCGCCGTGGCGGCAGCAATCGGGGCGAATCCGGCCCTGATCTTTGTCCCGTGTCACCGGGTCATTGGCAAAAATGGAACATTGACGGGCTATCGCGGCGGACTTGATATGAAAAAGGAGCTTTTAACACTGGAAAATGCTGTCCCATCTGTGAACCGTTTTTAATTTAAAAGAGCTAGTGTTGGCGGTTTGGAACCACCAACACTAGCTCTTTTCCTTGGTTGTTTAAACAAGTTGTTCTGATGCCAGATGGAAACGTCGAAAATCCTTTGTCAAATATTTAATTTTTTTCTCGATCTTTCTTTTGATTTTAGGATCGGAACATTCCATAAGGCTATCTATATGCCGATCGAGCGTCTCTTTAATTTCAATTAACCAGAACGCATTATTATACGGGCGCAACTCCTGTAAATCTTCCGCAAAAGCTTCGGATAGAAAACGAATATTCGGTTTATCCAACCATTTGAGAACAGGAAAATAAGGAGGTGTGAAGTCTTCTCGATAATCTTGTCCTGGTACTTGATCCCAGAATTGTTTCCACTCTTGGATTAAGCCAACTTCGTAGAATATATACTTTAAGAACCCGCAAAGCCATGCCGTGCAACTCGTATTTCGTTTTTGACAACCGACGACCTGTTTTAAAGAGAGGCAGCCCAAGCAGCAAGAACCACCGCCAGCAATACAAACTTTACAGATATGATCTGCCCCTGCCCCATGGAGAAATTCAAGACCGACTTCGATTACTTTTTGTTTTGTTGTAGAGCATACAATCTCTTGAATATCAGACATGCATCCACACCTTTCTGTTTTTAGAAAAGGACTTCTACCGAATTGAATATTTGATTATTTGAATTTATAATGTATTATACCTTTTGAAGTTTGTTTTACAAAGAGCTTGTTACTTGTGTTATTATATTTGCATATTCAAAGCTTTAAGTTTTAAGGGGGTTAGATCATGACTCGTGCGATTCAGCAATTTAAGGCTGAATTTTTTAAAGCGTTGGCTCATCCCATGCGCATTCAAATTCTTGAGTTGTTATGCGAAGGGGATAAAAATGTAAATGAACTCCAAGCCATATTAGGAAGCGAAGGTTCTGCCGTATCCCAGCAGTTGACCGTGCTTCGCAATAAGAATGTGGTGAGTGGAACCAAAGAGGGGACTTCCGTCATTTATTCCCTCCGAGATCCCCTGATAAAAGATCTGCTCGGGGTTGCCAGACAAATATTTGATAACCATCTGGTGGACGCAATATCCATGTTAGAGAACATAAGGAATGATGAAACGGGCAAATAATCAAATATATGAAGAAGAAGGTTTTTTATGAAATGGTCGGACAGATTTGAAGGATACAACTTCCAGTCGTTACGTCGAGATCTCGTTGCAGGGTTGATTGTCGGTATCGTCGCCATTCCGCTTGCCATGTCTTTCGCTATTGCTTCCGGTGTAAAACCTCAATTCGGAATTTATACGACCATTGTAGCAGGATTCCTCATTTCCTTGCTTGGCGGGTCCAAGTTTCAGATCGGGGGTCCAACCGGAGCGTTTGTGCCGATCTTGTTAGTTATTGTCCTCCAGTATGGATATGAAAATTTGCTCCTCGCCGGAATGCTCGCGGGGATTATTCTTGTTTTGATGGGGATTTTTAAGCTCGGCATATTGATTCAATTTATTCCGCGCCCCGTTACGATCGGGTTTACATCAGGCATCGCGGTCATCATTTTTTCCGGACAAATCGCCAATTTTTTGGGCCTGCAACATATGAAAAGCCATGAATACTTTTTGTCCAACATGAAAGAAATCGGAGCTCATCTTTCCACCTGGAACATTTACAGTGTCTTGACTGCGGCTATATGTCTTGCTGTCATCCTTATTCTTCCAAAATTACTCCCGAAAATTCCAGCGCCTTTAGTTGGACTTATCATATCAAGTGTTGTGGCGACATTATTTTTTGATGGCAAAATAGCAACCATCAGTTCAACTTATGGAGCGATTCCGGATACGCTTCCAACATTCGCCATGCCGCATTTTACGATGGAAAAAATAAATCAGATGCTCGCGCCTGCTTTCGTTATAGCGATGCTTGGCGGAATTGAATCGCTCCTGTCCGCCGTTGTCGCAGATGGCATGACAGGGAGCAGACATAATAGCAATCGTGAACTCATCGGGCAAGGGATTGCGAATATCGTTACTCCGCTTTTTGGGGGAATTCCTGCAACCGGGGCGATTGCACGTACGGCTACGAATATTAAGAACGGCGCTGCTTCTCCTGTTTCGGGAATGGTTCACGTGGTAGTCGTTTTGTTGGTCTTGATCTTATTCGCTTCATTCGCTTCCGCCATTCCGCTGGCCAGTATGGCGCCAATTCTGATGGTGGTGGCTTGGAATATGAGCGAGCGGAAAGAATTTGCCTATGTTTTAAAAACGAAAACGAGCGATTCTGTCGTTTTGGTAATTACGTTTCTTCTTACGGTCTTTACGAGTCTGACTACGGCAGTCGAAGTGGGCTTGGTTCTTGCGGTTATTATTTTTGTAAAGCGGATGCGGGATATCCTTACGGTAACAAAGGTTTTACCCGATCCGTCGATAAGAAATGAGAAAGTCAAATCTTATATGGTGGGCGAAGATCATGACTGTCCCCAGACCAGCATTTATACGATTGAGGGACCTCTTTTCTTTGGTGCAGCCAATATGTTTGAAAAATCCATTATGGATAATATTCACTTGTATCCGAAAGTATTGTTGCTTCGCATGGGGAAAGTTCCTTTCATCGATGCGACCGGTGTATCCAACCTTGCCAGTATCGTGAAGCATTTCAACAATTCCGGCGGCAGTGTACTCATTTCAGGCATTCAACCACAACCTAAAGCGTTTTTGAAAAAAACTGGAGTCGACCAAATGATTGGAGAAGACCACTTCTTTGACCATACCGGCGAAGCGATTACCTTTGCGTTAGGTAAATTGGATCATAACAAATGCTTAGGCTGCAAACACTTCGCCTTTCGTGAATGCGCCGCGTTATCTTCCGGTACCGGGCAAAAGCAGGTTATGGAGCAGCTTCAGAAGAGCTGAAATTATGGATATGTACGAAGTCCGCTTTATACTGGAGGTGGAGATTTCCAAACTTGCTGCTGAACGTCGGGATGACCGCGACCTGGAGCATATCCACGAATGTTTGATGCTGCGCAGCATTACTTCGTTAATTTATTGCGAAATAAACGTCAGATGATAAGACGCTATATGGAGAGGAAGAGGGGATATATCAATGGAAACGGTGATCCGGCTTGAGCAGGTTTCTTACCGCAGAGAGAAGAGTGAAATTCTGAAAAATATCAATTGGACCGTTAGAAAAGGCGAGCATTGGGCGCTCCTGGGTTTGAATGGCTCAGGCAAAACAACGATTCTTAATCTGATCAATGGATACATATGGCCAACGCTGGGCAAGGTCTCAGCCCTTGGGGAATTATACGGTTCGGTCGATGTGCGGGAAATGCGCAAACAGATCGGCTGGGTCAGCTCCTCGCTGCAGGAAAGGCTGCACAGTAATGACAAAACGCAAAATATCGTGATCAGCGGAAAGCATGCCTCCATCGGTTTATATGAAAAAATAACGGAGCAAGAGGTAGAGGAAGCCCGGTCCTTGATGAACCAGTTGGGCTGCAGCCATTTGTTTGACCGCTCTTATCAAACCTGCTCGCAGGGTGAAAAGCAAAAAATCTTGATTGCCCGGGCTTTGATGGCATCGCCAAAAATCCTTATTTTAGATGAGGCAACCAATGGTCTGGATTTCTTGTCCAGAGAGTCTCTATTGGCCAGCATTCAGCAATTGGCAGAGCAACCGGATTCACCTACGATCCTTTATGTAACCCACCATATTGAGGAAATCATGCCTGTCTTTAATCAAACCCTGATGATTCGCAGGGGAGAAGTGTTTCGGCAAGGTCCGAGCACAGAGGTTCTTACGAATGACACACTATCCTCTTTCTTCGAGACGCCAATCCAGGTGCAGCGGCTTAATAACAGAGCCTGGATTTCTATTCCTTAAACTAAAAAGCCAGTATAATGCCCATCACACTGCAAGTCACAGGTGATGGGTTTAACTTTTATAACAATACGAATCGGGGAATGCATGTTCCTGTTTTTTTTGTAAAAAACCGTTCTTCCGATCTCTAAAATGGTATAATGGTTCCTACTCAAACGCTTAACCAAGCGGAAATCGCTGTGAGGGATCAGAATGGATAATAAGAGTGCACAGGACATCGGCTTTGCGGAATTGTTCATTGATGAAGAAGAACCGGAAGTCCGACGGACGCCAAAGGCAGCGCCTCCAGTCCGCAATTATGCTTCACTTGAAGGCTTCAGCCTGCTGGAGGGGGAACCCGGGTATCTGGCGACACGAGAAGCGAATTTTGTGCATCAGGCCAGACAATGGGGGGATAGAAAGGGGAGTTGTGTGCCTTTTCAGCCATTCATGAGCTATTGGCCGACCTATTCGCAAATGAATGGCTCGCAAACTGAATGGTATTTCTACTGGCGCCGCGAAGTGCGCGGGAAGAGGTATCCTGAGACGGATTTGTCCTATATTTTTATTTATATTTATGAGCTTATTCACGGCGTCGGCTGGACAGAGCCTGAAGAGGGATTTCAACTTCTGCTTGAGCTGAGAGAGGCCTACGCCGACAGCTATCCCGGGCTGCTTGAATATATGGCGGACTGGCTGCGGATTTCGTGCTGGTTCACCGCCTGCCAGTACCTCTCGATGAGATCATCATCTCCAGTCCTGCGGTGATGCGTGGTGATCTGTTTGATCTGGCGCTGACGAGGCTGCTGGAGGAAGAGAAACCGGTGCTGCCCCTGGAAATTGTGCTGGGGCTGTCCGATTACAATATGCGGCGCAGTACTTTCTACAGCTCGGGCGGAAAGGAATCGTTGGCAAAGCTTGTCCCACGCGTCATCACACTGGTTGATACTTACATGGGCAAAACACAGGGCCGCCGGCTTAAGGATGCGTTTGCTCCCGGCAGGAGCAAAACGGTCAACAGGTATCTTTTCCAGCGGGCAGTGTACGATCCTTCCTTCCACGGCCGTACGATTCTACTCAAATTTATACCCTACCGGGAATACAAGCCTTTTCGACAGTATATAACACAGCTGATCCGCTGCACGGAGAACAAGCTGAGGGAAATGGCAGGTTTCAAAGGCAGACTGAAAGAAATTGTGCTACTGCCGGAGACACAGGCTTTAATAGAGCGTTTTATTGAGAAGGAACAGCTGCAGGCCCGGCGGACGAGCAGGGAAATCCAGATTGACACGGAGAGGCTGGCTTCCCTGCAGGAGGATACTGAAGTGGTACAGCGTCTGCTTACCGTTGAATATGATGAGGAGAGTGAAGGAGGAGGAGAAGCGGAAACCGTTTACTCTGAGCTGGCAGAGCGGCGGTCTTGGAGGGAGCTTTCATCCAGTGTGGAGCATTCACCAAGCAAAGAGTCTTCTTCATCCGGCATCAAGGAAGCAGAGGATATGGGTGCTGATTCTGCTGAGGAATGGCAGGAAATAAAGGCAGGACTCCAGCCTGTTCATCTGCAGGTGTTATCTCTTCTGTTGTCCGGGGGACCCGTTGTGAAGGAGTTGGCATCGCTGGCGGCGCAGCACGGCTCCATGCCAGAACTGCTCATTGATGAGATTAATGACGCTGCCATGGAAACGATTGGCGATTTGCTGATCGAGGATTTTACAGTGATGGACGAGCATATAGATTTGGTACGAGAAATCATAGGGGAGCAGTTGGATGAATCAACTTAAAATACCGAAGAGATTAACGACGGCCCTTGTCAATTCATTAACGGCCGGAGTCGTGCCGCGTGTCGGGCTTGAGCATATCGCCGTCGGACGCAAGCCTGAGGTAGAGGCTATTTTGCGGGATATGGACAGCATTGCCGAAGGGGGAGCGGCCTTCAGGCTGATCACAGGACGCTACGGAAGCGGGAAAAGCTTCCTGCTGCAGACGATTCGCAATTATGCGATGGACCGCGACTTTGTAGTGGCAGATGCCGATTTGTCGCCTGAGCGCAGACTTGTAGGCACCAAGGGGCAGGGGCTGGCTACCTACCGGGAGCTGATGTCCAACCTGTCCACCCGTACACGTCCCGACGGGGGCGCGCTGGAAGCCGTTCTGCAGAGATGGTTCTCTACCATCCAGCAGGCGGTCATGCAGGAGCAGGGGCTGCGTCCGGATGACCCGACACTGAGTACGGAAGTCGAGCAGCAAATTTACAAGGTCACGAATGAAATGCATGCGATGGTGCACGGCTTTGATTTCGCCAAGGTGATGGCTGCTTACTGGAACGGGTACAGACACGGGGACGATGACGTAAAGCAGGCTGCATTGCGCTGGCTTCGCGGCGAGTATGCCACCAAAACGGAGGCCCGCAGCGAGCTGGGAGTTGGAGTGATCATCGATGACGACTCCTGGTATGATTACATGAAGCTGTGGTCGGAATTTATGGCACGTATCGGTTACGAGGGGCTGCTGCTCTTCATCGATGAAGGGGTCAATTTATACAAAATTACGAACAGCGTGTCCCGCCAAAACAATTATGAGAAGCTGCTCACCATGTTTAATGACACCATGCAGGGACAGGCGGAATATCTGGGGATTTTCGTAGGCGGCACTCCGCAGTTCGTGGAGGATGAACGGCGCGGCTTGTTCAGTTATGACGCTTTGCGAACCCGGCTGATCGACGGCAGATATTCGGCGGTTGGCTACCGCAATTACACGGGGCCGATCCTCCGGCTGGAGATGCTGTCCCATGAAGAAATTCTCATTTTGCTGCAAAAGCTGACCCGAATTCATGCGCTTCATTTCGGTTATAACGCAGTTCTGGTGGATGAACAGCTGATCCGGTTTATGGAGGAGGCGACAGGCAGGCTGGGGGCGGACGAGTTGCTCACCCCGCGTGAGGTCATCCGTGATTTTATGGATTTGCTTCATACGCTTCATCAGCATCCGAACGCGTCTTACGACGATTTGCTGGCAGAACGGGGGTCACTGGCTTCAGGCGGCTCCACAGCTCATGAGGCCGATGATTTCCTGGCGGATTTTGAGCTATGAGCGGCCAATATTTTTCCAGGCTGGCACCGTTTATTCAAGAGTTTATTTATAAAAGAAAATGGGACAAGCTGCGAGATGCCCAACTGGAAGCATGCCGTATTCTGCTCGATACGCCCCATCATATGCTGCTCGCTGCGGGAACCGCATCAGGGAAGACGGAGGCGGCCTTTTTCCCCGCGCTGACCGAATTGCATGAAAAACCGTCCGCTTCGGTGGGTATTTTGTACATCGGCCCCCTAAAGGCGCTCATTAACGATCAGTTTGAACGGCTGAATGATCTGCTGCGGGAGGCAGGTATTCCGGCCTGGCATTGGCATGGCGACGTGCCGCAGGCCGAGAAGACCAAGCTGATGAACAAGCCGTCCGGTGTGCTGCAAATTACGCCTGAATCACTGGAAGGGCTGCTCATGAACCGCCCCAATGCGATCCCGGCGCTTTTTCACGATTTGCGTTATGTCATCATTGATGAAGTGCACGCGTTTATGGGAGTCGACCGGGGAATCCAGTTGCTCAGCCAGATAACGCGTGTGGAACGGATGGCGTCCTGTCGGCCGCGCAGAATCGGATTATCCGCGACACTTAGCGATTATGGAGAGGCGGCGGACTGGCTGGGAGCGGGCAGTCCGCTGCCGGTGGAAGTCGCGGCTTCAAACGGCAAGAAACGGCTGAAGCTGAGGGTGGAGCATTTCTCCTTCCCGGACGCCCGTGATGAAGAGCAGGCTGAGCAGCTGCAATTGGCACAGCAGGCTTATTATGATTTCATTTATGACAGCACTCATTTGAAGAAGTCGCTCGTATTTACCAACAGCCGCACGGATGCCGAACTGACGATTCTGGAGCTGCGGCGCATCGCGGCAAGGCGGCAGCAGCCAGACATTTTCCATGTCCATCACGGCAGCATCTCCGCGATGCTGCGGGAAGAAGCGGAGGCCGCTCTGCGTAGCGGGCCTGAACCTGCGGTGGCTGCAGCCACACTTACCTTGGAGCTGGGCATCGACCTGGGGGAACTGGAGCGGGTCGTGCAGCTTGGGGCTCCCTACAGCACATCCAGCTTTGTGCAGCGGCTGGGCCGTTCCGGCAGAAGAGAGGAGCAGCCCTCGGAAATGCTCTTTGTCTGTCCGGAAGAGGAGGACGAAGAGGCACAGCTGCCTGCCCGCATGCCATGGACGCTGCTGCGCGCCATTGCCGTCATCGAGCTGTATGTCCGTCACAAGTGGGTCGAACCGCTGTCCATCCGGAAGCTGCCGGTCGGCCTGCTGTACCATCAGACGATGAGTGTGCTGAAAAGCATGGGGGAAGCCGAGCCGGCCGAATTGGTCAAAGCGGTATTGACGCTGCCCTCATTCCGCTTTATAGAACCTGAGCAATACAAATTGTTCCTTCACTATCTGCTGCAGACGGATCATATTCAGCGGACGGACGAAGGAACGCTGCTGATCGGGCTGACCGGTGAAAAAATCGTGAACAATTACCGTTTCTATGCCGTGTTTAAAGATGAAGAGGAGCATGCCGTCTATAACGGTTCCGAGGAGATCGGCTCCATTACGACCGTACCGCCACCGGGATATTGCTTTTCTCTGGCAGGCAAGCTGTGGAAGGTGGTTGAGGTGGATACCAAGCACAAGGCTGTGTATGTAAAGGCGGCCAAAGGCAAGGTCGACACGCTTTGGCTTGGAGCGGGCGGTGATATTCATACGCTTGTCGTATGGAAAATGAGAGAGGTCCTAGCCGAAAATACGCTGTATTCCTATCTGTCGCCGCGGGCGGTGAACCGTCTGGAAAGGGCCAGAAGGTTAGCCAGAGAAAGCGGCCTGCTGGAGAAAACGGTGCTTCCGGCTGGCGGAGATTCTTATTTTATCCTGCCCTGGACGGGAAGCAAGCCGTTCCGCACCCTGGAAAGAATGCTGAAACACAGGCTGGCTGACACCCACGCACTGCGTTCGGTTGTACCGATGGAGCCTTATTATTTTGTAGTGGCAGGGCAGACGGACGAGGCGGCATTAATGGACGGTATTATCGCAGAATGTAAGAGAGAGCTGAATCCGCTCGAATTGCTTAAGCCGGATGAGGCGCCTTATCTCGGGAAATATGATGAGTTTGTAGCCCCGGATTTGGTGCGCGAGGCATTTGCCGTGGATGGACTGGATTTGCAGGGATTGAGGGAAAGCCTTAATCTTTCAAAATAAATATACAAGTTTTGTGTTTGAAGACCGCATACCGCAGCCAGATTTGGCCGGTTATTGCGGTCTTCTTTGTTGTCAGGATTTTGAGCCTATGCATAATATCAGCTTAACCAACCAAACTAGGTAAATCAGCAAATAGAAAATAAGACATCAGGTGATATGAATGGAAGCGAATTCGGTTGTGAAAAACTCCTTTGGACCAAAGGAGCCCATTTCAAAGCAGCTCGATGAAAATGTGAGCAAGATCCGCTCTGTTATTGGCGAAAGCACCGATTTTATCATGCGAGAATGGTCTTACGGCCCGAATATGGGCTATAGAGCTGTATCCTTCTATTTTGAAACACTCATGCAAAGCTCAGAAAACTATATGAAACGTACGCTTCAGGATCTCGTCGATCACAAGGTCGGTCCGGGGATGGACAGCACACTTGAGGATCTGGTGAAGTTTTTCATGCACGATGGGGTCTCGCAAAAGAAGGCGGTCCTGCTCGATCATATAGATCAGGCCGTGAAGGATATCATTGACGGGCATATGGTTATTTTCCTTGATCAGTGGGATAAAGCGTTAAGCTATGATGCATTTTCGGTGGAAACGAGGCAGGTCACAGAACCTGTTAACGAATCCGTTGTGCAGGGACCGCGCGAGAGTACAGTAGAAAGTCTGGAAAAAAACATGGGTCTTTTGCGGATTCGTCTTAAAACACCGAGCTTCAAGATGGTTAAAGCAAGTGGCGGCGGCAAAACGAATACCGATATCGTTTATGCATATCTCAGCGACGTGGTAGACAGCGAGCTGCTTAAGGAATTCGAGAGAAGGTTTGAAGAGGCCAAGCAGATGGAAGTGCTGGAAACCTCCTATATTGAGCAGATTTTGGAGGACTCGACTTATTCTCCTTTCCCGCAGCACCAGTATACGGAACGGCCCGATGTGGTGACCGCTGCACTGCTTAGGGGGAAAATCGCAGTGTTGGTGCAGGGCAGCAGCGGTGTGCTGTTGTGTCCGGGAATGTTTACGGATTTTTTCCAATCCAGCGAGGATTACTATCAGCGGACGGTCATTTCGTCTTTGATTCGTTTCCTGAGGGTGTTTGCTTTTATTATCGCATTAATGCTGCCAAGCATTTATATTGCTTTGACAACGTATCATACTGAGCTTGTGCCCACTGTACTGCTGCTTGCTGTCATCAATTCACGGGAAGGAATTCCTCTCCCGGCGTTCTTCGAAGCATTGCTGATGGAGTTTTTCTTCGAGCTGCTGCGTGAAGCGGGGGTTCGGCTCCCCAGACCCGTCGGTTCTGCAGTCAGTATTGTCGGAGCTCTCATTATTGGAGATGCTGCGATCAGCGCAGGTATTGCGTCACCGATTATGGTCATTATTGTGGCCCTTACAGGTATTGCTTCTTTCGCCATTCCTCAATACGGCATTGCTATCGCACTGCGGATTCTGCAGTTTCCCATGATGATCGCCGCATCATTGCTCGGTGGATTCGGAGTGATGATTATGCTGATTCTGATTCTGCTTCATCTGACCAAGCTGCGCACCCTTGGTCAGCCTTATCTTGCGCCATTAGCTCCCCTGAAGTTTTCACTCCTGAGGGATGTGTTTATACGGGCGCCGATCCGGATACTGCAGCGAGGTTTGAGGACACGGCAGTTTAACCGGCCAGGGAGATAAGAAGGTTACATTTTTAGGAAAGAGACAAGGTGAGAGAATGCACAGATACGGGATACTCCTTATGTTGGGGGGGCTGCTGTTTGTCTCCGGCTGCTGGAGCAAGCATGAATTGGTAGAATTGGGGTTTGTCCTCGGTGTGGCTCTTGATGCGGGAAAAGATGACCCAATTGAATTGACCGCCCAGATTTATCGTCCCAGCTCGGGAGGCAAGGGGCAGGTACCCTCTACAGGCCAGTCGACGATTAATGTCAAAGCCAAGAACAAAACCGTCATGGAAGCGGTCCGTGATATTCCAATGCATCTGGGAAGGAAATCCCAGTGGAGTCACATGCGGGTTATTATTGTAAGTGAGAAGCTGGCCCGCTCGCAGGATATTGGCAAGCTGCTCGATTTTTTCTACCGCGATCATGAGTCTCGCGGGGACGTGCATGTGATGATAACAGCCGGCCGGGCAGATGCTGCGCTCAAGCTGCGGCCCAAGATCGAGAAATCCACAAGCCAGGAGCTGCTGCGGGCAAATATGATTTCCCACAGCGCTTCAGGCAAAACATTAGCCACTACATTGCTGCTATTGGGGATTCAAGCGCGGAATGCTCATGAGGATGGCGTTATTTCCTATTTATATAAAGTAAAGCCGGGACAGAAAGTATTCACGAATGCCGGTATTGCACTTACGAAAAATGGGAAAATGGTAGGTGTGCTTTCGCCGAGGGAGTCTCAGGGGCTTGCGATGCTTCGCAATGAATTTATGTCAGGCGTTGTCGGCTTCCCCTGTCCGGGGGAGAAGCGGAAGACGGAATCGTTAGAGGTGTTGAAACTGCAGACAAAGCTGAAGATCGAGTGGGCGGCGGGCAAGCCCTCCTACGTGAAGGCTTACACAGATGTAGATGCCGCGATCTCAGAATTAAAGTGCAGCTATATACGTACAGTGGCAGAAGAGAAAAAAATGTTGGATACAGCCGAAAGCCAGATTAAACGAATCATGCTGGACAGCTACCATGAACTGCAGAAGCAGCGGATTGAGGCGCTAGGCATTAGTAACCAGATCTATCGTAAACATCCGCAGGCGTGGGAATCTCTGAAAGAGGAGTGGGATTACCAATTCACCAAACTGCCGATTCAAGTGGACGTTACGATCAAGTTAACTACCCCTGGAACAAGCAATACAGTACCGCTCTTATAGAAAAACGTCTATTGACGTACAGTCACAGAAGACAGACCGTGTTAGCGGAAATTTTTCTTGCGATATTAGGATACCGGGCAGAAATAAAGGGGTTTTCATATGAGGGAACGGATATTTGTGATGGTTTTGGTTTACATTGCAGTTTTGGTGTATGGATTTCTTAACCGGAACAGGGTGACAGCTTCAAGAGATCGGCTTGTGTATGGCATCCTTCTGGTTGGATCATTATACCTGTCACTTGATTTTATAGTGAATCAGGACTGGCCGGATACTACTGATTTCATACCCGGCTTCATCAGGGAGCTGGCAAAGAAGATTGATTCTTTTCTGCATGTAAAAATGGGGGAAATATCCATTCGGTGAAAGGGGAAGAAGCATGGACAAGGAACAGACGATAAGCTCGGGCCAGTTAAGTATCCTGTTTTTTGTATTTATGACGGGCTCCGCCATTATTAATGTTCCGGGTCCGCTTGTTTTGCGGGCGGGTAATGGTGCCTGGCTGTCCCTCATCCTTGCAGGCATGATCGGAGCCGGAGTACTGACCTGCATGCTGTATCTTCACCGCAAGTACCCCGGGTTGAATTACATAGCTTACAGCAGGAAGCTGGTGGGGCCGTTTTTTACTTACGTATTCGGTTTTATGGCCATGTTCTTTCTGCACTACATGCAATCGGCCATTGTACTGGATGCCGGGTTATTCATGGTCACCTCCATGCTAAGGGAAACACCATTGTATGCATTTAACTTCCTGCTCTTTATGGTGGCCGCATTGACTGCTCGTGCAGGTATTGAAGTGATGGCAAGGATGTTCACGTTAATTATCGGGTTAGTAATATTTAGTACGACCGCAGTCCTGCTGCTGGCCATTCCCCTTTACCATGCGGACTATTTGCTCCCGATATTGCCTAAAGGAATAAAGCCGGTGATGCACGGGACATACACTGCTTCAGGTTTTCCTTACATGGAGGCGATTGTATTCGCCATGCTGCTTCCGTGTGTACGTGCCGATCAACGGAGAAAGACAGGAAAGTATATGTTCCTGTCCCTGGGACTAAATATTATCCTGCTGTGTATTTCAACGGTATGTGCCATCATGACCCTGGGTCCGCTGACAGGGGATACCATGTATAGTTTATTTGCGCTCGCCCGGCTGATTGAGTTTCAGGAGATTATCCAACGGATCGAATCGGTAATAGGAATGTCGCTTATTGCCGATTCTTACATGAAAGCTGCCATTGCACTTTACGTGCTGAATGAAATATTGTGCGAGTTGTTCCATATCCGGGATCGGACGATATTGATTGTGCCATTGGCCTTGATCGGTTTTCTTAATACGCTGGTCATCTTTGATGGAACGACAGAATGGTTCAATTTGGTGTTTGTGATACATCCTGTATGGAATTTCTTTTTCTTCGTGCTCCCGCTGCTCATTCTTACTTTGATCGCAGCCATCCGAAAGCGGACATAGGATATAGTTATAAATTAGAAATTATGGATTTTGTTTCACGATTTGATCTGCGGTGCGTATAGCCAGCGCGATGACAGACAGTGCCGGATTGGAGGCTCCCATTGAAGGCAGCACACTTGCATCCGCCACATACAAACCCGGTACGCCGTGGATTTGCCCGAACTGATCCGTCGCCGAGGTGTTCGGGTCTTCACCCATACGGCAGGTGCCGGCATCGTGGTTATCGGCTCCCGGCGGCATCAGGCAAATCGAAGGAACGCCATCTGTCGTCTCCAGTTGCATTTGCATCGCTCCAGCCGATTGAACGGCAGCGTCATACATTTGCTCAATAATAGCCTCGTCTTTTGCACTGTAAGAAAAGTTGACCTGCAGCTCCGGCATTCCGTAGGCATCCTTCCGGCTTGGATCAATAAGAACCCGGTTTTCATACCTTGGCTCCACGACACCGGATATATAATAATCACTGATGTTCCACACATGTTTATCCGGTCTGGTCAGATAATGATAGTCAAAATATTGCTCCGGTCCTTGAATTTGAATCCGGTAAGGACGATTCTCAAGCTCGGGAATCACAATGCCAAGCGTTCCCAGCGGATCAGGGAAGCTGGTGGTATTCAGAGTAGCCCTTACAACCAGATAGGAATGGTTGAGCAGATACCTGCCAATGGCGCTCCCTTGAATGCCGGAATTGAGCAAAATACGCGGGGTCTGCAGGGCACTGGCGGACAGGATAACCGTTTTCGCTTTAATAACATGAGACCTTTTGTCCGGGGTAATCACACGAACTCCTGCTGCTCTCCCCCCTTCAGTCAGGACTTCGGCACAATAAGTATCGACCGCTAGATCAAAGGAACGGCGGTTCAAGGCTTTCGCCAGCAGGTTAATGGTGCTGGAAAAGACATTGGAATTGACCTTGCCCAGCAAGGTTGGTGACAGATCAGCCGCAATGGGGATATCATCTGCATTGGCAAACCCTTGTCTGCGAAGCCGTTCCAGCAAAATTTGCGTGATTAAAGAATTTCTTGTGTATTCCTGTGTGACACTCATAACCTCTTCGGCAATGTTATAATACAAAACCATCTCGGAAGGAGAGATCGGCCAGTTCTTTGCAATATCAAAATCAGGAACCCGGGGAGTGATGCACCCCCATAAAGTGCCTCTGCCACCTAATGCGTATATTAGCTTAAGTCCGCTAAACTGCGGAAGATGCTCGCCAACCAGATCCGTAATTTGTGAGGGGCGGAATAATCGGAAATTGACTCCGTCCATCGTTGACACGTTCATAATGTGGGTCGCCAGATACTGCGGTCCCCGCTCTACCATCCCGATACGTTTGCCGTTCTGGCCCCACTGGTCGCATAACCGCCACAGAGCCGCGCAGCCCCCAATACCGGAGCCCACAATAAGAACATCGTATTCAGTCGCGGCCATTTCCTCCGCAGATGAAAGAGGTATCCAATTGTGGATAAACGCTTCCGGCGGCGGAGGCGGGCAGAAGGGAGGGACCACCCGGGGGGCGGAAGAGGCAGGTGGGGAGGGAATCCGTACCTGCATGCCAGTAATCATACGATCAGGACGGTCAATATGCGGATTGCTGGACATCAACTGATCGATGCCGATTTGGTAATGACTCGCCAGACGGTACAGTGTATCTCCTTCGCCTGCTACGTAGATTCTCACAACACTGCAACTCCTTCTAGTCGAAAATAATCACCCTTTTATACGTATGATTCATTGCCCTGCTTAATACCATAAACTATAGCCACAACTGTGACCCGTGCCAGGAAGGGGGAGAATGCAGCTCATGAAAATGCATAAGCCGTACGGGGCTTCCGGTCGAATCGTTCCGATACGTGTCACCATCTGGAACGAATATGTTCATGAACGAATAAATCCGTTAGTCGCACGCCACTATCCGCAAGGTATCCATGAAGCGCTTGCAGCAGGAATCGGGCCATACGGATTTGGACTGCGGACCGCAACACTGGCGGAGCCGGAGCATGGACTGAGCAATGAAGTTCTGAACGAGACGGATGTGCTCATCTGGTGGGGCCATCTGGCTCATGATCAAGTATCCGATGAAATCGTCACCCGCATTCAGATGAGGGTGCTTCAAGGAATGGGGCTGATTGTACTGCATGCGGGACACCGGTCGAAAATTTTCAAGCGGCTCATGGGGACGACTTGTGACTTGAAGTGGCGGGAGGATGCCGAAAGGGAGCGGCTTTGGGTCGTGGACCCCTCTCATCCGATCACTCACGGAATAGGCGAGTATTTTGAAATAGAAGAGGAGGAAATGTACGGTGAGTTCTTCGACATTCCGGCACCGGACCAACTCGTCTTTATCAGCTGGTTTCAGGGAGGAGAGTTATTCCGCAGCGGATGTGTGTTTCAGCGTGGATTAGGGAAGATATTTTATTTCCGGCCAGGTCATGAGACATATCCAACCTACTATCATCCGCAGGTACTGCGGGTTATTGCCAATGCCGTCTTCTGGGCTGCCTCGCCTCACGGTGCACAGCCTACATATGGAGAGGTCCCCCCGCTGGAGTCTATGCCTGGCCATCCCCTGAAGGGACGCCCGTAAGCCTTGATGGTTCAAACCCAAAAAAGCTGTGCCGACGAGTGGTCGGCATGTTTTTTTTTGCGCTTCTTGCAAGGCAATTTCTCAGCCATCGTCGGAAGTTTTACTTTGAAACACAGTTTGGATTGTAAAATGTAAAAATACAACGTATACTAATCGTATTGATAATGATAATCATTTACATAAAAGTGCTTGTTAAGACTTTGGAATGGTGAGGAGACCGATGAATACAAATCATATATTCGATGTAACTATAATAGGCGGTGGGCCTGCAGGTTTATATTCTGCTTTTTACAGCGGATTACGCGGTTTGAAAACCAAGATTATTGAATATCAGCCTAGACTGGGCGGCAAGTTGCATGTTTATCCGGAGAAAATGATTTGGGACGTCGGCGGACTGGCTCCGGTTCCCGGGGCAAAGCTGATCGAGCAGCTGGTTCAGCAGGGATTAACGTTTAATCCGGAAGTGCTGCTGAACGAGAAGGTAGAGTCCCTTGCCCGCAATGAAGAGGGACTATTTGAATTGTACACCTCGACCTCAGGCGTGCATCTGTCCAGGACGGTTATTGTCGCCGTCGGTGGCGGCATCCTGAACCCGCAGAAGCTTGAGATTGAGGGCGCGGAGCGCTTCGAAGTGTCCAATCTGAATTACACGGTAAAATCACTGCAATATTTCAAGGACAAAACGGTCATCGTATCCGGCGGAGGCAATTCGGCTGTGGATTGGGCCAACGAACTGGAGCCTGTCGCGAAGAAAGTATATCTGGCTTACCGTAAAGAGGCGTTAAGCGGGCATGAGGCGCAGGTGGAACAGCTCCTGAACAGCTCGGCAACCTGTTTTTTTCATACACAGATTACAAAGCTGATGGCCTGTGATAATCATGAAATGATTGAGAGCGTGGAACTGACTAACAACGAAACCGGTGAGGTCCAGACGCTGTCTGTGGATGAGATTATTATTAACCATGGATATGAACGGGATATTTCGCTGCTGGAGAACAGTCCGCTGGATATCAATCTGGTGGACAACTACTATATTGGGGGAACGGCCAACAGCCAGTCTTCCATTCCGGGTCTGTATGCTGCGGGAGATATTCTCCATCATGACGGGAAGCTGCATCTAATTGCTGGAGCCTTTCAGGATGCCGCCAACGCGGTAAACAGCGCGAAGCGCTTTATCGATCCGGAAGCGCACAAGAGCGCGATGGTATCATCGCATAACGAGATGTTTAAAGAGCGCAACCGTGAGCTTATCAAGCAAATGATCAAATAGCAGACATGGATTCATTACAGGAGAAAGCCCGTTTCGACGGGCTTTTTCTGATATAATCAAAATCAAGATGCCTGAGTGCTCTATGTCATTCCAGGAGGTAGTATAGAAAATGGACTATGTATTTTCAAACCGCGTTGCATCGCTTCAGCCCTCGATCATTCGTGAAATTTTGAAAGCGAGCTCGGGTCAGAATGTCATTCCTTTCTCCGCAGGCAATCCGGCGGCAGAAACTTTTCCGGTAGAGGTGATCAGCTCCTTTACGCAAGAGATTCTTACCCAAGACCCTGTGGCGGCTCTGCAGTATGGAGTAACGGAGGGTTATAGTCCGCTGCGTGAAACGCTGAAGGTACAGCTAAAAGAACGCTTTGACATGGGACAGCCGCAGGATGATCTTTTCATTGTCTCCGGTGCGCAGCAGGGGATAGAGCTGGCCTGTAAGGTGCTGTGCAACGAAGGCGACACGATTATTTGTGAAAGCCCAAGCTTTATCGGTTCGCTGAATTCTTTCCGGTCATCGGGTGCAAGACTTGTGGGAGTGCCGATGGAGAGTGACGGCATACATATCGAAATGCTGGAGCAAGCGCTTAAAACGGAGAAAAATGTAAAGCTCATTTATCTGATCCCAAGCTTCCAAAATCCGACCGGTATGACGACAAGCCTGGAAAAGCGCAAGGCTGTCTATGCACTTGCGAAGAAATACGGGGTCATGATTCTGGAGGATAACCCATACGGCGAGCTAAGGTTCAAAGGTACTGATGTGCCGACTATCAAGTCGATGGATGACGAGGGTCTGGTCATTTACGTCGGGTCTTTCTCCAAAGTTCTTTCTCCCGGCCTGCGTGTCGGGTTTGTCCTGGCTCCTGCGGAGGTCATGCAAAAGATGGTCGTGGCCAAGCAGGGGGAGGATGTGCACAGCGCCATGCTGCCGCAGATCCTGGCTCACAAATTTATGACAGAGTACGATTACCAGGGTCATATCGAGCGCATCCGGGACATTTATCGGCGCAAATGCGGGCTGATGACGGAGCACCTGGAAAAATTAATGGGTGACAGCATTACCTACACAAATCCGGATGGCGGACTGTTCCTGTGGTGCAGCTTGCCTGATAACGTACCGATGCTGGAGTATTGTAAAACAGCGGCAGCGAAGGGAGTGGCCGTTGTTCCAGGCACAGCCTTCCTGGTACAGGAAAATGAGCCGTGCAATTCGTTCCGCATCAACTTCTCGACTCCTTCGGATGAGCAGATCGTGAAGGGGATCGAAATCCTGAGTACGGTCTGAGTTGGGTATTACATTTGTGTTGTGAGGCGCTCCGAGAACGAAGCATTCCTACAATCGCTGTTGACCCTTCGGGCCAAAGGCGAACGCTGCGCTTTTCCGGAATTGCTTCGTTCTCTCCGCTGCTGCGTGCATAACCCTATGTAATACCAGGACAGAAAACGAATCTCTGTGATTTCTATTTTGGAAAAAGATCAAGAACAGAAGCGTGTTTCCTTCTGTTTTCGGCCCATCGTCCTGGTTTCGGACAGGAAAGCTCTTATTGCTGCAAAATCCGGCTTATTTCGGTTTTTTCGGACAGAGAAGCCGTTATCCGTACATTCTTGCGCCTGTTTGTTCCATATAATGTTCAATAGGGTCTGTGTGGTCCGAAAGCTCGCAAAGAGTGACTTTATTTCACAAATAGAGTCTTTCCAGTCCGCAATAACATCAATTGAACATACCGCATGGAGTCGTGAAGGAGAAAGAGCGAGTATTGGTGGAAATAAGGAACACCGAATACTCGCTCTTTCACATCCAAAAAGGTGACTTTCTTACACTTTACTTAAGTTAACAACAGGGACGACGTAGTAATGAGACTCAGCCGAAATCTCAAACCCTGCAGACTGGTAGAGGTTTAAAGCACGCCTATTATCGGTGACTACACTGAGGCGAATCTGGGTGCAGTTCTTGGCGAGCAGCATACTGACTATACAAGCGAGAATTTCACGCCCGTAGCCTTTGCCCTGGCATAAGGGAAGCACACAAAAATCATGAATAACGGCAGTATCTGTTGAAATATGATTTACTCTGATCATTCCGACCGGTGACAGGTTGTCCCAGGCGATGTAGGTAACACGTTCAGGATCACTCGTATGCAACAAATAATTTCGTGTCCAGGACTCGGAATCACCAAAGGCTTGTGATGAGCATTGCACCATAAACTCGAAGTCACGAGCTTCCGCCGATCTTACAGCTAAACCGAAAGGATGCGTCAGATCCGTTGGGAAACGGGTCAGATTCATGGTGAACTCAGATGATGACAGGTCAGCCTCCAAGTGCTGGATACAAGCCATACCTGGCTGGGAATTTGCGGGAATTCTAAACCGGCAGGTTTGCATGCCGTGTCTTTGCAACTCGGCAATAACTCTTTTCATTAACTCACGAAATATGCCTTGGCTGCGATAGTCCGGATGAACCATAGCATTGATGTTGGCTTCAATTTCATCCGATGTATACCAGCTCACAAAACCAATGATCTGACCGCCATAAAGACATAAAAAAGCATGATCTCCCCCGACTGCCTTCAGACTTTCTACGCCGACCCTTAAGCTTGATTTGTCAACATTTTTGCACAGCTGCTCCAGCATTCGGATTCGTTCAATCTGATGAGCTGAGAAGTCCATCATTTTAACTATTTGGTAATCGTTCAAAATACGCCCTCCATTAGAGGAAGGAAACACGCAGTTTATGGACGAGCAGGCGCTGTCCTTCCAAAGTCTGTCCGCTTATTCATAGTTACCATGATAACGCCCCCTGAAGTCATTTAATCATAATTGTATCTTAGTTGGTGTTAAAAGTCAGGTGCCAAATACTTAAAATCCGAAGATCCGGCCCGCTGCTTAAGGAAAGCGCGATGTTTGTCGATATTGTGAAAGAGTTTGATTTTCAGGAAATTATATCGTAATATTAGAATATATAAATTAATAGATGTAAAGGCGGGACCATATGAATAGTAATTTCAAAGCATATACACAGACTGCCGAAATACTGAAAGCAATTGCCCATCCGGTCAGGCTTTGCATCCTCAACGGTCTGCTTGAGAAAGGAAGCTGTAACGTTACTTATATGCAAGAATGTTTGGAGCTTCCACAATCTACCGTGTCCCAGCATCTGCAGAAGCTTCGCTCCTTGGGGATCGTGGAAACCGAGCGGAACGGTCTTGAAATCAATTACTCCGTAAAGGATGAGAAAATCAAGCAACTTATTACATTATTTTTGGGGGAAGAGCAATCATGAGTAAAAAAGTACTAATCGTCGGCGGAGTGGCAGGGGGAGCTTCGGCCGCAGCCCGTCTGCGCAGACTGGATGAAGAGGCTGAAATCATTATGTTTGAGCGGGATCCGTACATTTCTTTTGCCAATTGCGGTCTTCCTTATTATATTGGCGGCTCCATTCAGGACCGCTCCAAGCTACTGGTTCAAACACCCGAAGCTATGAATAAACGCTTTAATATCGATGTTCGCACACAGAGCGAGGTGGTTTCCATCGATCCGTTTAATAAAAAGGTACGTGTGCAGAATCTGGAGCTTGGCAGCTATGAAGAGAGTTATGACGCCCTGATCCTGTCCCCTGGGGCTAAACCGATCCGCCCGGATCTGCCGGGCATACAAAGTTCCAGGATTCATACCCTGCGGAACATCCCGGATACCGATAAAATCAAGAGCAGAATTCAAGAAGAAGCGACCCGCTCTGCGGTTGTCATTGGTGGTGGTTTTATTGGCGTGGAGATGGCGGAGAACCTTAGGGAGGCCGGTTTGGCGGTCACCTTAATTCAGGCAGGGCAGCAACTGCTGACGGCATTTGATGCTGAAATGGCTTCCGTGCTGGCCAAAGAGTTGGAAGATCAGGGTGTGCGGCTGATATTCTCCGACAAAGTCCAGGGATTCGAGGAAACAGCAGGGCAGGTCATCACCCGGTTGGCGAGCGGCATGGTACTGCAGAGTGAGATTGTGCTGCTGGCTACCGGGGTTACGCCAGATACCGCGTTTCTGCAGGACAGCGGACTGCAGCTCGGCCCGCGAGGGCATATTCTGGTAAATGAACGGATGCAGACCAACCAGCAGGATGTGTATGCAGTTGGTGACGCCGTGCAGGTCGTTGATTTCGTGAACGGCCAGACAACCGCAATTCCGCTCGCAGGGCCGGCCAACAAGCAGGGCAGAATAGCGGCAGACAATGTCTGCGGTCTTGGCACCACCTATAAGGGCTCGCAAGGAACATCCATTATTAAAGCTTTTGGCCTGACGGGTGCAGCAACCGGCAGTAATGAGAAAACACTGCAGCGTCTCAACATTGCTCATCATGTGATTTATGTGCACCCGAGTTCACATGCCTCCTATTATCCGGGCGCCACTCCGATCTCTTTAAAACTGCTGTTCGATCAGCAGGGTATGGTGCTGGGAGCGCAAGCTGTCGGTTATGACGGGGTGGACAAACGAATCGATGATATTGCAACGGTGATCCGCTTTAGAGGCAGTGTCACGGATTTGACCGAGCTGGAGCTGGCGTATGCCCCGCCGTATTCCTCGGCCAAGGACCCGGTGAATATGGCAGGTTATGCAGCGGAAAATGTGTTGCATGGCATGACAGAGGTGTTGCTCCCGGCGGAATTGGCTGAACGCGACCCGGACAAAGTCATGCTGGTGGATGTCCGGACAGAGATAGAATATATGAATGGACATATTGAAGGGGCCATCAACATTCCGGTGGATGATCTCCGGGCCCGTCTGAGCGAATTGGACTCATCAAAAGAAATATGGGTGTACTGTCAAGTCGGGTTGAGAGGTTATACAGCATCCCGGATTCTTACACAAAAAGGATATCGGGTAAAAAATCTGACTGGCGGATACAAAACCTATCAAATGAGCAGATATACACCAAAGAAGGCGAGTATGCAACCGATTGGGCATGAAACCTCCCGTACTACCGCCAACACCACCAGCCATGCAACCGCTGAATATGAAATACCTGCGGTCACAGCGACGGCGGCGTCCATCACCCCTAAAGCTCCCGATATTGTTCTGGATGCTTGCGGACTCAGTTGCCCGGGACCGCTCATCCAGGTGAAACAAACCATTGATACCATGCAGGAAGGGCAGGTGCTCAAGGTTACCGCGTCGGACCCGGGCTTTCAGGAGGATATTAAAGCATGGGCACAGATGTCTCGAAATGAGCTTCTTCAATTAAGCAAAAGGCCAGACGGCATGATCGAGGCCTACCTAAGCAAGGGGAACAACACCCCGGAAGCTAATCCCGGACAAGCGCCGGTCATTTCCGGTGAAGGGAGCACGATGGTTGTATTTAGCGGGGACCTGGATAAAGCTATTGCATCCTTCATCATTGCTAATGGAGCTGCAGCAAGCGGCAAGAAGGTAACGATGTTCTTTACTTTCTGGGGCCTGAATATCATCCGTAAGCATCATAAGGTGCCTGTTGCAAAAAGCATGATAGGCAGAGCCTTCGAGACATTAATGCCCCGTGGCAGTCATAAGCTGTCTTTGTCCAAAATGAATATGCTGGGCATGGGCCCCCGAATGATCCGTTCATTAATGAAGAGCAAAAATGTGCCTTCATTAGAGGAGTTGATCCAGACAGCTATGGATCAGGGAGTGGAGATGATTGCCTGCCAGATGTCCATGGATCTGATGGGTATAGACCGCAAAGAGTTAGTTGATGGAATAGGAATCGGGGGAGTAGGCGCTTACCTTGGCAGAGCCGAGCAATCCGGTCACAATTTATTCATCTGATTTTCTCGGGAGGGATGGCATGAACGACCTGAACCGTTCGGAACAGCTGCGGAGCCGGATTCCAACTCTTCACAGCTGCTTAAGGCTGGAAAAAATTCATAAGGGGTACTCCAGTGACGATAAATATATGGTTTATGACGGCAGCGGGTGTCCCCAATATATATTAAGAACTTTCAGTATGGATCACGAAAATACCAAGCAGCTGGAATTCAGAAGTCTTGAATGGATGGAGCAGCATGACGTTAAATGTTCCAGACCTGTTGAAATGGGCGTGCTGCCTGATCAGGGACTCGGTTACATGATCGTCTCGTTCATTGAAGGGAACGACGCATCAGAAGAGCTTCCGCTTCTGACCCCGGAAGATCAATTTAAGATAGGCGTTGAGGCCGGTCTGGAGCTGCGAAAAATCCATCAGATTCGTTGCCCGGACGGTTTTACCCCTTGGCATGAAAGAATGGCCCTCAAGCATCACCGTTACCGGACTGCATATAACAAATGTGGAATCGTAATCAGAGAAGAAGAGAGGCTGCTGTCCTTTATTGATCAAAATTTGCACATCATGCAGGACAGACCGAGCCTGTTCCAGCATGATGATTTCCATGTCGGTAATCTTATCGTCAAGAATGGCAGGCTCTCAGGCGTCATCGATTTCAATCGACAGGACTGGGGAGACCCTGTCCATGAATTTGTGAAGATTGGGATGTTTAGTGCTGAAGTTAGCGTCCCATTTTCTGTTGGACAAATGTATGGTTACCATGAAAGCAAGGCACCTGACGAGCATTTCTGGCGGTTGTATTCATTATATCTGGCTATGACGCTAATCTCGTCAGTTGTCTGGGTTTTGAAAGTGAAGCCTGCAGAGCTGGAGCTTATGTTAAGCAAGATCAACAGAGTTATGGAGGATCATGAGTGCTTTGAGCTGATGAGCCCGAAATGGTACAGGGGGAGGGATTGAAAATGGGGGAATGCAGGATCAGAGATTAATGAATATGTTTTTTGCTGTTAGCATTTACCCAACCCTATTCATATCTTTTGCATAATATGTAACTAGATAGAGAGTTTCTAAGAATAGGGGGATGTTGTTTATGAAAGGATTAATCTTATGTGCCGGCAAGGGGACAAGACTGCAGCCTTCGACATATACAAAACCGAAGTGCATGCTGCCAGTGAACGGAGAATATATTCTTGTCTCCATCATAAAAAAGCTTGTTGCAGCCGGAATTACGGAAATTGGAATCGTAGTAAATCCCTCGCAAAATGAAATTCAGGAAACGATTGGAGATGGAGCGCGCTGGAACGCCACTTTGGTTTATCTGCTGCAGGATGAGGCAAGAGGGCTCGCGGATGCTGTCAAAAGCGCGCGGACTTTTATGGCGGATTCCCCCTTTTTATTAATGCTTGGCGATAATTTGTATGAGGGAGAGGTAGAACCGCTGATTCAATCATTGGATGGAACCGAAGCATCGGCTTCTATTTTGCTGCAGCAGGTCAAGGATCCCCGTCAATTCGGGGTTGCCGTCATTGAAGATGGACAAATCGTCAAACTGGAGGAAAAGCCCGCTCATCCCCAATCCAATTTGGCTATTGTCGGGGTGTATGCTTTTACACCGGCTATATGGTCTGCCATTGAGAGGCTTACTCCTTCAGCGCGTGGAGAATACGAAATTACGGATGCCATCCAAATGTTAATTTCTGAAGGCGGACATGTTGCATACAGCATCACAGAAGCTCCCTTTTTTGATATCGGAACTCATGAACGTTGGCTTAAAGCCAATCGTTACAAGATGGACCATGATCCCCAAAATTTCAAGATACCGTCCGGTATGAGTTCCTCTGTAAAATGGATTCCCCCGGTTCGGGTGGATCCGACCGCCCGTGTGGAGAATAGCGTCATTGGTCCTCATGTGTATATTGGCCCGCACAGCGTCGTCGAAGAGTGTATTCTTAACAATAGTATTTTAACGGATCAGGTGCATCTGTTTAATATTCATGCGGAAGGAAGTGTGTTCGGGTCTAATGTTCAGCTCTCTGAACAAGAAATCCAGGATCTGCCGGCCCGTCACATTCTCGGCGATCGTGCATCTGTAACCAGAATCACTTCCCAATCACAGACGGATTCAAAATAAATGGAAGACCACTGGGGAATAGTCCAATCCGGTCCCAAGGGCGAACATACACTTAAAGTAGTCTTGTGCAACAGGCGACTTGCCACATGATACTTTAAGAGGTAGGTGATCCTTGAGAATGGTTGAACTGGTCTTGGCGCTCAATGACCGAAGCGGAAAATATGCACAGCATGCTGGTGTTGTTCTTGCATCCATCTTTTCCAATACTCAGCAAACGGTTAATGTACACATTTTGCATGATGAAACCTTAACCGAAGAAAACAAATTTAAGCTTGCTCAGCTCACAGAGGGGTTTAATCACAACATCTATTTTTATTCTGTTTCAATTCCTGAGGATATGCTTCAGGCTTCGGCCCAGGTTCATAAAATCGACCACTGGACCATGGCCAGCATGTATCGTTTATTGCTGCCGAACATTATTCAGGCCGAAAGAGTTCTGTATTTGGACTGCGACATTTGGGTCAATATGGATATTGATGAATTGTGGAGTACTGATTTGGGAGATCACTATCTGGGTGCAGTACTGGATCAGGGGTCAAACCTGGATGAATATTTCCTCTCCATGGGGCTAAACGGGGCGGTGTATTTTAATTCGGGCGTTATTCTGTTTCATTTGGACAATATCCGCAGTAAAGAGACGTGGTATGATGAATTGCTTTATTTCCTGCGCAATTACCCTGCTACGACCATGCCTGATCAGGATGCTTTGAATTTCATGTATAGCTCCAACTACATGCAATTAGATCAGCGCTTCAATACATTCGTTCACGAAGGTCTTGATACGGACAACAAAATTATGCATTTCGCCGGGGAAGACAACAAGTGGTGGACTGACCATTCACCCTCAGCACCGCTCTATCATTCATTCCTTGCCATGACCCCTTGGGTTGGAGCATTTACATCAGCGCCCGTGGCTTACCCGAAATCCGAGCTGCCAGCTCCGAGCATACAGCCTGTAGAAGTCCAGCCCATGGACATCCGGCTTCCGGCGCATCCGATTCCCGTACACCCTGTTACGTTCCAGCCGCCAATTCCGGTAACCCCTGTTAGACGGAAACGTCGCAGATCGTTACGGGTGCGCTTACGACCAAGACTGCGGAAGAAAAGAACAACCCGCGGCAGATACCGTTCCATAAGAAGAGTAAAACGGATCAAGCGCCAATTTTTGTTAAGAAGAAAAGTGCTGAAATCGTTAGTGAAGAGGGTGCAGATTGTAAGGAAGAAGCGCAGCTCATAATTACACTGCAGCTATTTAATGATTCAAGGGAGCAGATCTGGCTAAGCCGCCTAAAGGCGTTTTTATTGCCGAAACGCCCTCTCTAAAAATATCCTCAAACATACACTAAACCATATCATCAAACAAAGGAGGAAAAAAGATGAGTGCAATCGGAGGAGCTTGTGGTGGAGGGCTGTGGACTTCTACAGGTGCTATCTTGGTTTTGTTTATTCTGCTGGTTATTATCACCAGATCTTTCTTGATCTAAAAGTAGAAAAGTTATTCTTTTTGAGATTATAAAAGCATGAAGATGATGGCATCTGCAATATGTCCCCGATCACGCTGATCTGTGGCATACTGCAGATGCATTTTTGTGTTGTTTAAAATTTTTTCCGCTTACCCCATCTATTTCAGTGGTCAACACAGCTCAGTTTACATAAAATGCCGATAAAGAAAGCGCTTGCATTCGGGGGGTGCTTTTTTTATCAGGCAGGCTTTACCAGCATGAATTGCCACAAATGGAGGGGATATAGTGAAGCGTAAACTGAATTTCAGACTGATGTTCACAGTGTTGGCAGCTTTAACTATTGTCATTACAGGTTGTGAGAACGTACAGCCGCCGGCCGCATCCGATACAGGGAACAAGCCGGAAGCCACACAGCCTGGCACCGGGGGAGGTGCGGGCGATGTTCAGGAAACTCCACGCAATGAGACGTTATATGTGAATGGAATCCAGTGGGGTCCGCCCACCAATTTCAATCTGCTGAGCGGAAATCCTGCTTTTCCGGTAAACTACGGCAACTCCAGGGAGCTTATTTACGAAACGCTGTTCATGATTAATCAGTTGAACGGTGAACTGGAACCGCTGCTCGGGACGAAATATGAGTGGAAAGACGACACCACCCTGCATATCGAGCTAAATAAGGATGCCAAATGGAATGACGGGAAGCCTTTCACTTCGGACGATGTCGTCTATACGTATGAGCTGGGCAAGAAATACGACATTAACTGGAGCTCTTTCTGGACCTATATTTCCTCGGTCACTGCCGACGGGCCGAATGCGGTGGATATCCAATTAAACCCGACGAACCCGAACAAGCTCACGGTGCTGGACAGTATCGAGCTGATTCCGATGCTGCCGAAGCATATCTGGGAAGAAATTGAGAAGAAGACGGGCAACAACCTGTCCGCTATACGGCAGGAGGTTAATGCCGATCCGGTTGGCACGGGGCCGTATAAAATGCACTTTTATAATGACCAGAAAATTACAGTTGCTCGCGATGACAACTACTGGGGCAAGTCTTTATTTGGCAAGCTACCGGCTCCGAAGTACATTACCCATGTCATTTACAAGGATAATGCGGCTGGCGATCTTGCGTTCAAAAGCGGCCAGGTAGACATATCCCAGCAGTTTATTCCACAAGTGCAAAACATGTGGAAAGGCGGAGCTCCAGTCAAAACGTATTTGAAGGAGGCGCCGTATTATGTGCCAGGCTCCATGCCGTCGATCTTCTTCAATACGACGAAGAAAGGGCTGGACAATCCGGATGTAAGAAGAGCGATTGCGATGAGCATCGATTATCAGAAGATTGCGGAGCTGGCCATGAGCGGATATTCGGAGCCTATGCAGCCTTCCTTGACGCTGAATACAGAGGCGGAAGCCAAGTATGTGGATCAGGCGGCCATTAAATTGCTGCAATGGCAGACAGATGTCGAAGGGGCGAATGCGCTGCTGGATCAGATCGGAGCGAAGAAGGGAAATGACGGCATTCGCGTGCTGAACGGTACCAGACTCGGGCCTTATGAGATTGAGTGTCCTTACGGGTGGTCTGACTGGAACGCTGCGCTTGAGATCGTTGCTCAGAACGCCAAGGCGGTGGGTATTGAAATCCGGACCAAGTTCCCTGAATCCCCGGTGTGGACGAATGATCTGCAGACAGGCAAGTTTGACATTATTATGAACACGCCTGCCGGCAGTGTCAGCCCAAGTCAGCCCTGGAACCGGGCAATGACGATCATGTACTCCAAAGGCGTGGCTCCCATGGGCGAGATGGCGTTCTGGAATTGGGGCAGATACAAAAACGAGCGGGCAGACGAGATTATCGAGAAAATTCCGACTGTTTCGGATGAAGCAGAATTGAAAGCGCTTTATACGGAGCTGACAACCATTTGGCTGAAGGACATTCCGTCCATTCCGCTGATGTACCGTCCTTGGGTGTTCCATACGGTCAATGAATCGGTATGGAAAGGCTTCCCGGCGGAAGGGGAAGGCAGCAATATCCCGCCACAGATTGCCATGGATGGAGCAGGGGTGCGAGCATTGTACGAAATTCACAACTAACCGGATGAGAGGCCTGAGGTGAACCGAATGAACGCTTATGGCAAATATATTTTCCGCAAAGCGCTATGGTATTTGCTGACATTGATCATTGCCGTCAGCCTGAACTTTTTTCTGCCAAGAATGATTGAGGGCAACCCGGTCAGCATGATTGTATCGGAGATGACGCAGGGCATGACCGACAGCGATACGATCAAGCGGGTGTACGAGACGTTTATGGCTGAATTCGGCGTTGATCAGCCGCTCTACATCCAGTTTTTTATCTATATCAAAAATCTGTTCACAGGCAATCTCGGCACGTCATTCGGATTGTATCCGAAGCAGGTAACGGACATTCTTGCTTCAGCCGTACCATGGACCATCGGGCTGCAGCTGCCCGCGATTTTGACCGGCTGGCTGCTGGGCAACATTCTGGGAGCCGTTGCTGCTTACAAGAAGGGCGTCTTCGACAAGGTGATTTTTCCGGTAGCGCTGTTCGTGAATTCGATTCCTTTCTTTACGCTGGCGATTATTATGCTCTACGTGTTCGCGCTTACGCTGGGCTGGTTTCCGCTGCATGGCGGTTATGATTATCAGATGGTCCCACAGCTCAGTCTGGAATTTATCGGCTCGGTGATCCGGCATCACACCCTGCCTTTCCTGTCGATTGTGCTGGTGACGATTGGCGGGCAGGCCATCGGCATGAGGGAGATGTCCATTTACGAGCTGAATTCCGACTATGTCCTGTACAGTAAGTTGCTTGGGATCCGGGATTCCAAAATCTCCAGATACGTCTTTCGCAATGCCATGCTGCCGCAGATTACAGGTCTTGCCCTGTCAATCGGCACGATGGTGGGAGGCTCGCTCATTTGTGAAATCGTTTTCAGTTATCCGGGCATCGGCACCTGGCTGTTTACGGCCATCCGCCAGCTCGATTATCCGCTGATCTCCGGCTGTACACTGCTGATTGCGGTATCCGTGCTGTTGGCCAATTTCACCATCGACATTATCTATGGTTTCATCGACCCGCGAATCAAGTCTGCGCAGATGGAGGATCACTGACATGAACCAATCCTTTCGCATACTGGTAAAATCGCCGAAGTTCATGGTCGGGGCCATCATGTTCCTGTTGATGATCGGTGTGGTGACCATCTATCCGCTCATCAACAGGAACGATCCGCTGGAGATGATTGCGATGGCCTTCCAGCCGCCGGATTCCAAGCTGCTGCTGGGATCGGACAATTTCGGCAGAGATCTGTTTCTGGAGTTAATCTATGGCATCCGGACCTCCATCCAGGTCGGATTGATTGCCGGTGTATTCGCTACGTCCATCGGGCTGGTTGTTGGGCTCACTTCCGGTTATATCGGCGGCATGGTTGACAACCTGCTGACTGCGCTGACCAACATTTTTATTGTTATTCCTTCGTTCATTATTCTGATTCTGATCTCCGTAAGCATCGATTCACGCAGCTCGCTCGTCACAGCCATTATCATCGGCATCACAAGCTGGCCCTGGACCGCAAGGGCCGTGCGCGCCCAGACTACGTCGCTGCGCAACCGGGATCACGTCCATATCGCCAAAATATCCGGGCATAGCACACCACGCATTATTGTTTTTGAAATTCTTCCATATATAGCTTCATATGTAGTGATGGCCTTTGTGCTGCAAACGGCTTCAGGCATTCTTTCGGAGGCTTCCATCTCGATGCTGGGACTCGGACCCTATAATACCATTTCGCTCGGTATCATCATGAACTGGGCGCTGGTGTTTGAAGCGCCGGTGGCAGGAGCATGGTGGGCATTCATTCCGGCTGCGATTTCCATTGCTTTCATTACGTTCTCCCTGTATTTGATGAATACCGGCATGGATGAAATCTTCAATCCGAAAATAAGGAGCTGACCGTATGACAACGACCATTCTGGAAGTCAAGGATCTGAAAACCTATTACCGGACCCGGCTGAAAGAGCATGTGTACGCGGTGGATGGCGTGAGCTTTACGCTGGAGGCAGGCAAAACGCTTGGCATTGCCGGCGAATCCGGCTGCGGCAAATCGACGCTGGCGCTAAGCCTGATGGGCTTTTACTTTCCACCCCTGCATTTTGGCAGCGGCTCCATCGTTATCAACGGTACGGACATCATGAAGCTGAATAAAGAGCAGCTGCGCAAGCAGGTGTCGGGCAGAGAGATTGCCTATATTCCGCAAGCGGCAATGAATGCCCTTAATCCGACGCTGCGCATCATCCGCTTTATTGAAGATATCATGAAAGAACATCGTCCTGAGCTGAGCAAACAGCAGGTATGGGAGCTGGCCGCCGAACGGTTCGAGACCTTGAACCTGTCAACGAAGGTGCTGAACTCGTATCCGAATGAACTGTCCGGAGGCATGAAGCAGCGCACGGTGATTGCGATCTCCACCATTTTAAATCCGAAGGTGCTTATTGCGGATGAGCCAACTTCCGCGCTGGATGTGACGAGCCAGAAGGCGGTCATCAAGTTAATGAAGGATTTGCTGGATAAGGGCTTCATTCAATCACTGGTGTTCATCACCCACGAGCTGCCGCTGCTCTATCATGTGACGGATGATATCATGGTGATGTATGCGGGGGAAATCGTCGAGCGGGGGACGGCGGAGCAGATGATCTTTGATCCGGTTCATCCGTATACGAAGAAGCTGATGGGGTCCATCATCGTGCCCGAGAAAGGCATGAAGGAGCATAAGCTGGCAGCCATTCCGGGCACACCTCCCAATTTGAAAAACGTGCCTGCAGGCTGCAGATTTGCCGACCGCTGTTCGTATGTGCATGATGAATGCAGACAAGGCAAGGTTGAGAGCAGGCCGGAAGGTGATCGAATCTACCGCTGCATTTTCGAGCCAGGTACGTTAAAGGAGTGGTACGCCAATGAGCCGGAATGACGTATTGATCAGCGGATCACATATTACGAAGGTCTTTGGATATGGCAAGCAAAAAACGACGGCTGTGGACGATGTGAATTTTACCTTTCATGAGGGGGAGATCATTTCCATTGTCGGCGAAAGCGGCAGCGGCAAAACGACCCTGGCCAAAATGATTATGGGCCTGCTGAAGGAAACAGAAGGCAGCGTCAAATACCGGGGCATACCGAGGTATCTTAAACGGCATGCTGACCGGAAGAGTTACTGGAAGGATATCCAGGCGATATTTCAGGACCCTTTTTCGTCCTTCAATCTGTTCTACAGGGTGGAGCGGCTGCTGCTGGACTGCATCAAACTGAGGGGGCTGAAGCTGTCCAGGGAAGAACAGTTTCATAAAATGAAGGAAGCGTGCTCCTTCGTCAATTTGAAGTTCGAGGAGCTGTATAATAAATACCCGTTTGAGCTGTCCGGCGGACAGATGCAGCGTCTGATGATCGCCCGCATTTTCATGCTTCATCCCAAGCTGCTGATCGCGGATGAGCCGACCTCCATGGTGGATGCGTGCTCCAGATCTACCATTTTGGATATGCTCCTCAAGCTGCGGGATGAGAACAATATGACGATTATTTTCATCACCCATGATGTCGGGCTTGCTTATTATGTCAGCGATACGATTTATATTATGGAAAAAGGAAAGATTGTGGAAAGAGGCAACGCGGAGGATATTATTTTAAATCCACAGCACAGGTATACACAGCAGCTTATATCCGACGTGCCCAAAATTCATTCTGAGTGGAACTTGAGCTCATCATGAAATGAAGAGCAATACCATGCAAAAAAAGCGGATACTTAAGTCCGCTTTTTTTGAGCTTTGGAGCGTATTCGCCGGCGACGGCGCGCAGCATTGGTATTGATTGCAGCTTCCTCTTCAGCAGCGGGCGGTTTGCTGTAAATTTTTCGCTTGTGAAAGGAGAGGGAACGGTATTCCCGCGCCAGCTTGAGCATTTCCTCTTCTTTTAAATCAGCGGCGTTCATATTCAGGCTTTTATTTTTGGCATTTCTAAGCAGCATACTGTCAGAATTCAATGTATACAAATAGTTGGCATAGGTTTCATATTCCGAAAAACCGAACTGCTTCTTCTTATCAATGCTGCGGATAATGGCCTTGTACCAAGGGATATGGTGGATGGCCTCAATCTTCTTTTTCAGGGCAGTGAGTTTTGATTTCTCTAACATCATGTAATGGGTAACAAAGGAGCGGGGCCGTGGGGCCTTCATGCCCAGCAGCTTGCGGTATGTGTTGAAATATTCCGGCTGGCTCCAGTCGCGGCAGTAAAATACTGTTTTCCCATCCTTAAAAAAAGAATGGGGCCTGATCAGGATGGTGTCTGCATCCAACACCAGAAAGTGCGATGCTTTGACATACTGATCCGCGTTCATCTTGAGAAGCTGCTGATACAGCCAGCCAGACCGGTTCCAACGGAGCGATTGGTAGTTTATGTCTTTTTTAGTGATCGGAAGCACGGTTTTTTCATCCATAAAAATGCAGTTTTTACTGGAACAGAGCTGTTTGATTTTGCTGCTGGCTGGTGACACAATATAAATGCGCCCGATCGGATGCTGCACAAAACGGCGAACGTTATCGATAACGTAGGGGAGGGTGCCCAAATCTTTTTCGATCGCAGGTATAAGAACATCAATCATGGGCGTGCTTTTTAACCACATTCCGCGGATTGCCGGCATATCTTCAACTCCCTGCACAAAAGTATGACGTCTTGTTCATGATATGTGTACATAGGAGGTTTGGTCAGGGCAGGTGCCAATATATCATTTTGCTCCTGCTGCAGCGCTTTTATTGTAGCTCCAAAGAGCTATTTTGTTGCTTGCCGATTTCATGTAAGGTGAATGGAGAAGTTTTAGAAAAATTAAACTGGATAGGATGTTGTATGATGACCAAATACATTGCGAAATGGTGGCCGCTTCTGGTTCTTGGACTGGCTGTCTTGAGCGTCGCAGCAAGCCTGCTTATTTATTTTAACATCAGCACTGCACCTGCTTCACTGGACGAGCAGCAAGTCTCACAAGAAGAAGACCTGGCCAATTATGATATTGTGACCGTTAAAGTGGAGAATGACAGCTTCACCCCTGCTCATATCGAAGTAAAGCAAGGCGTGCCGACCAAAATCGATTTCAAAAAATTGACGAACCTAACGCATATTAGAAGCATCGTTTCGCAGGATCTTGATATGATCGTTTATCTGGAGAATAAGGATAATTATTTTACACTCGATGAAAATTTAAAGCCAGGAACCTATAATTTCAACTGCGGAATGTATATGACTTACGGCACGATAACCGTAAAATAATGTAATATCATATATTGGATTTGCCTAATCGTACATGAGGAGTTTGTCCTTATGTACGATTTTTTTTGTGAATTCATGGAAAATTGACATGGGCTTGCAAGCAGATGTATACTCATAATGAACAGTTGTTCAATAAATATCGGGAGGAATCAGCCATGAGATTGGAAGGCAAAGCAGCGGTGGTTACGGGAGCAGCATCCGGCATGGGTAAAGAGATTGCGGAGTTATTTGCGCGAGAAGGAGCAAGTGTCGTCGTTTCAGACCTGAATATCGAAGGTGCGGAAGCCGTTGCGGCTGGAATTAAAGCAAGCGGTGGTACGGCCATCGCAGTTAAAACTAATGTTGCCGATTTGAACGATATTCATACCATGATTGATACGGCTGTCCAGGAATTCGGTACCCTCGATATTTTGGTCAACAATGCAGGGGTTATGGATAATATGGCACCTGCAGGCGAAGTGGATGATGAGAAATGGGATTTTATTTTTGATGTCAATACAAAAGGGGTAATGCGCGCCATTCGCAAAGCGATTCCGATCTTCCTGGAAAAAGGAACAGGTGTTATCGTGAACACGGCATCGACAGGCGGTTTCAGCGGTGCGCATGCGGGGGTAGCTTATACCGCTTCCAAGCATGCGGTGGTCGGCATTACGAAAAATACGGCTTTCATGTACGCGCAAAAAGGCATTCGCTGCAATGCCATTGCGCCAGGGGCGACGGCTACGAACATTGCTTCAACGATGAGTAACTGGAATGAATTTGGCGCTTCCCGAACCAAAGTTACCCAAGGCGTCATTCCTCGCATAGGACAAGCGGAGGAAATCGCAAAAGTAGCTCTGTTTCTGGCCTCAGACGAATCGAGTTTTGTCAACGGAGCCGTGATCGCCGCTGACGCCGGCTGGACGGCAGGCTTCTGATCTGCTGCATAACCGGTGCCATATAACTAAAAATGGATTAAATCAAAGGCTATCAGCAGCCCTCTGCCGGTAGCCTATTTTAAAATATAGCTTAACCTAATAATCAGTGCTTGAAGGGCGTTGAAAGCTTGAGGACAGGGAAGGTCAGTGGGTTGGGCGGCAGATCAACCTTCACTTTCCGGACGCCTTGCATCATTATCCCGTTTGATCAGGTAACAGAGAAACAGGGAAACGGACAAGCTCGCGAGAAGAACATTTTTAGTGAAAGAGCAGTTAGGTTTGGGTCATTAGACGGGTTCAGGATCATTAGACGAACTTAGGACAAAGAAGAGAATTCGAGAGAAATCATAATATTCAGGATAATAAATCATATTTAAAAATATAAAGACAATTCAAGGTAAGTGGAGCGAGCCGGGCAGGAGATGAAGGACAAGACAGGAGAAAAAAACGCGATTTGGCTGCAGCCTGAACCCAGAACCCTTACGTTTGCAGCAACTCCGCACCGCTTATGCTTACCCACACTAATCAAGTTGATCTACCTCAAGCTAACCCCTACCGTTCAAACGCCTCAATCAGGCCACAGCCGCAAGGGGCTGATTCGATTGGCACGCAATCAGGCACCGGTAAGAGATCGCCGGAATCGCCATACACATCCGCAGCAACTTCTGCCACATCGTTGCTTCCGCTCCGGGCAAGCGCAGCTGGCGGCGTCCGGTGTACTCGTTCAGATATGCCTGCAGATGCTTCAGTCCTACGGCTATATACGTACGCTTCAGTGATGTCCACGCCTCTCTCACCACTTTCCGCAAGGGCTGATACAGCCGATAGGCCAAAGGGAAGGACTGCACCGACGATGTATCGAGATCCACATGTTTACGGATGAACGCGGCAAGGTCGGAACGGTTGACCCTTGTCCCGTCCCCTCTCTGCTGCGGTACCAGGCGGATTTTGACGTGCTCCGGCTCGTCCGCCTCCGTGACCGTACAGCCCGCTACAACCGCCGAGGCATGCGGATGTGAAAGCTCATACCGGGACGGATTACACGCGTACAAATCGCTGTTCACCTTGACATCTCCGCAGAGCAGCTCCAGGGCATCGAACTCCCCGACGGCATGGCGTATTCTCTGTAGCACGTGCCAGGCGGTCTTGTAGGTGACTTGGATCACCTCGCTCAACTGCATGGCCGAGATGCCGTCCGGGAGCAGGAACAACTCCAAGGCCTGGAACCACTTCACCAGGGGGAGATGTGTTCGTTCAAAAATCGTGCCGACCAAAGCCGACGTTTGATGCGCGCATTTTCCGCACTCAAACAAGGGGATGCGCCGGGAAGTCAGACGACTGCAGCGGGTGTGAGCGCAACGCGGGCAGATGAAGTCGTTCGGCCACTTCATCGCGATCAGCGCCTCCATGCAGTCCTGCTCGCTGTGATAACCGCTGCTGAATGGTTGGATATCTGTTCCTACATGGACTTTCATAGACGCCTCGCCCCCAAATCAAGATTAAGAACATACGTTCCTTTCTCAAGCAGAAAATCTCACTGGAACGCCGCCTTTTTTTCTTTATCCCTTACCCTAACCATTAATACGTACTCCCTGAATGAAAGGGATAATCGTGCAAAGTATCGTGCAAGAGCACCAGAACACGCAACTCTAGCTACCGTCGTTATTCCCTGTACGAAGGGGATAATCATGCAAAGTATCGTGCAGGGGGCAGGGACATCACGACACGAACCCTATAGACAGCCACCTCTCTATGATCGTAAGAAAAACTACTATACACTTCGCAGATGACGGTATACAATATTTTTTATTAGGTTATTGAACAAGTATGGTCAATAATGTTGATTAATAAATCTGACAACCGATTATACGAAAGGGAAATAGGAGATATGAATGAAAATGATGTAAGAGTCATCAAAACCAAAAAAGCACTGCACCAGTCACTCTTGACTTTATTAAAAACAACGGCGCTGGAATCGATATCAGTGTCCGCCCTTTGCCGAGAGGCTGCTGTGAATAGAGGAACCTTTTACCTGCACTATAAGGATATTCGCGCTTTATTTGATGAGCATCTGCACTATCTGCTTCAAGATTTGGAGGATTCCTATTACGAGCCTTACCGGCATGCCCCCCGTCTAAATTCAAGCCATCTCGATCCTTCTACCATACGAATCTTCCATCATGTGAAAAAATATCAGGCATTCTATGAAATCGTCTTTGATAAAAATTCTTCGTTATCTTACTACTATTCTCTTTTTGAGAAAATAAAAAGCTTAATTCAGGGCGGTTCTTCGGAATTGGATTGGGGGCAAATGGACGTCACCTTGCTGGCGGCTTATCAGACCAACGCAATGATGGGACTGCTTATAGAGTGGAGTAAGGACGGCTTTGCCCGCAGCCCGGAATATATGAACGAGCAGCTTGCTTGTATTTTAAGAGCATTCGGCAAAGAATCAGCTTCTGGATGAATAGGATAGTGCAGGGGAAAAGAGGCTGTCCCATAGTCATGAAAGATGACGATAGGGCAGCCTCTATTTGTTTTACTTGCTATCAACAACTGGTTGGCATACGACATGTCCTTATGCTCATGGTATTATGCTTCTTTACTGATTGCTCTTTTCAACGCTGCTTTAGGTTCTTCCTCAACCTCAGCGGCTTGTTTGACACGTTTAATGAAAAAGGAAAGCAGCAATGCGACGACACCGATCCCAACAATGACAAGGTAAGCATCATTGATCCCCTGAATATTGGCTTGCAACATCAAGTGCTCTTTCGTCGTATCTTGTGCCGCGCCTGAAGCGATCATATTCTGCATATGCGTGCTTGTCCGGCTAGTCATCACGGTGACAAGAAGGGAAGTGCCCACCGCTCCCGCTACTTGCCGAACGGTATTTGAGATGGCCGTACCATGTGCATTGAGTCTATTTGGCAATTGGTTCAAACCGGCGGTTTGCAGTGGTGTCATCAGCAATGCCATCCCGATCCGGCGGCCTGTCGACATCAGAAGCAGATAGGTGTAGCTGGTCGATTCCGTCAAGTTAATAAAACCAAGTGTAGTGACAATCGTAATAACCAGACCGATAATGGACAGCCACTTCGCGCCAAAACGATCGAACAGCTTGCCCGTAACCGGCATCAGGAAGCCCATCACCAAGGCCCCGGGCAGCATCAGCAGGCCGGATTCCAGAGCCGTATATCCAAGGGCGTTTTGCAGATAGAGCGGAAGCAGCATCATATCCGCATACATGACCATCGTAACTGCGATATTAATGATCGTCGTTAAGGTGAACATATTATATTTGAAGGCCCGGAGATCCAGCAAAGGATTGCGGGATACTAACTGGCGCCAGGTGAACAAAGCAAGAGCAGCGAGACCAGCGATGATGGAGCCTAATACCTCCGGGCTTGTCCATCCTTTGCTGCCTGCCAGGCTGAAGCCATATAGCAAAGCGCTCATTCCAATTGTGGAAAGGAGCACGCTGAGCATGTCAAACTTGATCACTTTTGGCTCCGATACATTCCGCAGAAAGATAAATCCGCACAGGATAACTATAAGAACAAGCGGGATCATGCCGTAAAACATCATTTCCCACGCATAATTTTCCAGGACATAACCGGCCAGAGTAGGTCCAATTGCCGGAGCGAAAATAATGGCAAATCCCATCATGCCCATGGCCGACCCCCTTTTCTCAGGAGGGAATAGCGTCAGGATGACATTCGTGAGCAGCGGCATAATAATGCCGGCCCCGGCTGCCTGAATCATTCTCCCGGTTAAGAGAACGGGGAAGCTGCCTGCAAAGGTGGATATAACCGTTCCGATTAAAAAGAATAACATCGAAGCTTGAAAAAGCTGTCTGGTCGTAAATCGCTGCATTAAGTAAGCTGTAATCGGGATCAGCACACCGTTCACGAGCATGTATCCTGTTGTCAGCCACTGGGCGGTTGCTGCCGAAATATGAAGATCGGTCATCAGCTCCGGGGTGGCAACACTCATAATCGTTTGATTCAGCGTTGCAAGAAAGGCGCCTAAAATCATGGTAAACAAGATGGGGCCCTTTTTTATGGTGCGGTTGGTTTGTATGGCTGTACTCATTTGGCTCCATCCTTTCATATCTCTGTCTGTACTTATTTTACAAAGTGTAGGATAATTTACACTGTATAAATTAAATAATAAATTTAAATTTTGCAGTATTCAAGCGACGTTTCCTGCCAATATGTAAATTAGTTAACATAACATCTTTCTTATGTATTTTAAATTTTATATAAACGACAATAATCGAAAAATTGTAAATCACCAAATACAGGAGCTGAAACCAACCTATGAATGAACATGAAAAACCTCGCATGGATCCCAGGATCATAAGAACACGCCAACTGCTAAAGGATGCGCTTATTGATCTGCTGCAGGAAGTTGATGTTGAAAAAATATCTGTCAATCGTATTGCGGAGCGGGCCACCATTAACCGTGTAACCTTTTATCTGCATTATCGTGATATCCCGGATATGTTGGAGAAGATGGCAGATGACATGGTTAAGGACATTCAGCATGTACTGAGTCATGGGTTGCCTGTGAACAACCATTCAACTGAAGAGATTCGTTTTGATCAATTGGTAGCTTTGCTTGAGCATATTTCCGAAAACTCCAAATTTTATAAAATCATACTTGGGACAAAAAGAATTCCTATTTTCACGGAACGTTTATTGCAACTGCTAACGGAAATGATCTCTCTCCGGATCCATCACTCAGAAAGCGACACCATAATCTCAAAGTCAGGGGTTCCCAAAGACATTGCTATCTGGCATTATTCCTCCGCATTAATTGGCACGATTGTCGGCTGGCTGCGAAATGATCTGCCGTATACACCGCATTTTCTTGCCAAACAAATTTCAGTGCTGTTAGGGCATCGTCAAGAAATAGAATGAATTTAGATATTTCAATAGATATCTTGCATATTTATATTGACAATCCGTCCGGAGTTGGATAAAATTCTCATCGGTTGTTACTCTGTACAAAGTAATATGTTTAGATTAAAAATACATAAGAAAAACCTCTATCGACGCACATTCCCAGAAGCCAGACCGCGTTTAGCAGTAGTTTTTCTTGCGATTCCAGGAAGCTTATACCAAGGGGTTTATACTTTCTGGAATCTAAAAAAAAGGAGGTGTTCCTTAAGGGATCTGCCAATAAAAGGTGGTTCCAGCCATTCGCGAGGGGTTTTTAAAGTGAATTTGCCAAAAAAATTCAGCCTACTGAGGTGGAGTTCGTGAGTAAGAAGAAAATTTATGCAGTGCTTATTGTCTTGCTTATCGTAAGCGGTGGGGCGCTGGGCTACTATTACTGGTACCAAGGCGCACATTATGTGACAAGCGATGATGCGCGTATCGCCGCGGATCAATATAAAGTGATGCCGCAAATCACGGCCAAGCTGGATCAGATTTATGTCGAAGAGGGTGATGTGCTCAAGAAGGATGAGATGATTGCCGCGCAGGACGTGTCCGGTTTGGACCCCGCTTCTGTCAGCAAAGCCGTACTGCGCGCCCCCATTGACGGTTCAGTGATTAAAATTTACTCCAGGGAGCAGGAGATTGCATCACCAAGCTCCGTGGTAGCGGTCATGGTGGATATGAACAATCTGTATGTTTCAACCAATATTGAAGAAACCGACATCGGCCGCATCAAGCCGGGGGCAGCCGTAGAAATCACACTGGACGCAGCGGGTGGTGAGGTCATTCAGGGGAAAGTAAGTCAAGTCGGGCAAGCGTCCAACTCCGTATTTTCTGCAATTCCTGCGACGAACACGAGCGGCAACTTCAACAAGGTAACACAGCGGATTCCCGTGAAAATTGCCCTAAACGTACCGGAGGGAATGCGATTGATTCCGGGGACTAACGTTGAAGTCAGAATTCATACTCCATAGAGGGGGATTGGCATGGATTCGAATACAATAACCGCTGCTCCTCCTGACGATTCATCGAGAGAACGCTGGCTGGCTTTCTTTGCCATTGTGCTGGGTGCCTTTGTTGCCGTCTTGAATAACAGCTTGATTAACGTGGCGATTCCGCAATTGACTACAGATTTAGGGTCTACGACCACACGCATTCAGTGGGTTATTACCGGTTATACCCTTGCTTCAGGCATTATCGTTCCCATTACAGGCTTCATGGAGCAGCGATTTGGCTATAAAAAGTTTTTGATCGGCGCACTTTCCGTTTTCACTTTAGGCACAGCTTTGTGCATATTTGCCTGGAATGACATGGCCTTGATTGTGGCCCGTATTATTGCCGGCCTTGGCGGCGGCGTTATTATTCCGCTCAGTATGACCATTGTGTATAAAATCATTCCGCGTGAGCAGGTGGGGATGGCAATCGGGATCTGGGGCATTTCCTCTATGGCCGCGCCTGCCATTGGTCCGACGTTAAGCGGTTATTTAATTGAATGGTTTAACTGGAGATTTCTGTTTATCGCTTGTGTTCCGGTGGCATTATTCGCCATTCTGATGGTGGTACTACTGATCAAGGAACCGCCAAAAGGTGCTCCCATCAAGTTTGACGTGACAGGGTTTATATTAGCTGCTACCTGTGCAGGCACGTTGCTGTACGCGCTTTCGAGCGGCTCATCGGACGGATGGGGGTCTTTTAAAATTGTTTCTTTATTCTTTATCGCTTTCTGGTCATTGATCTTTCTCATCGTTGTTGAGAGCGGCAAAGATAATGCTGTTATCGATATTTCATTGTTCAAAAATTATAAATTTACCGTGAGTGTGATTGCCTCCAGCTTTGTCATGATGGGCATGTATGGAGGGACTTTTCTGGCGCCGTTATTTTTGCAAAATATTCAGTCTATATCCCCTGTAGATACAGGGATCATTTTACTCCCGCAGGCTGTGGCCATGGCCCTTATGATGCCGATCGCCGGCAAGCTGCTGGATAAGGTGGGAATTGTGCCGATCGGTCTCGTGGGACTGACATTAACCAGTGTAATGACCTATCATCTGCATTTATTGACACCTCAGACCTCACGTACCTGGTTCGAAATTGTAACCGTACTGCGTGGAATGGGGATCGGGTTATGTCTGATGCCTCTGTCTACGATCGGAATGAATGCCGTAGAAAGCCATAAGGTCGGAAATGCTTCAGGCGCTTCCAACCTGGTCAGAACGATCGCCGGTTCGATGGCGATTGCGATTCTTACATTTCTCATGCAGAGCCGTACGGCGCTGCACACCCAGCATATTGCGGAATCGATCACACCGGATGGCGCACAAGTCTTGCAATCGACACTTGGCAGCTCATGGGCTTCAACAGTATCAGGCTTAATTTCTCTGGATGCTTATTCCCGGGGGATTGCGGACACCTTCCTGTTATCATCCATACCGCTATTTTGTTCGATACCGATGATTTTCCTGTTTATTACCGGACGAAAACGAAAAGCAGCAAAGGACGAAGCAGCGGAAATTCAAGCATAAGCACGGAAAGAAAGGGGACGGAGCATAGATGAAAGAGTGGAAAGCGACTGCTGCTGTATTGCTGCTAGGAACCGGCATTTTATCCGGTTGCTCGCAAGGCAGCCAGGCTGCTCAGGATATAAGCATCAATGTAAAGGTCAGCGAGGCGCAACAAGGAGTCATTGGAGGAGAGGAGATCTACACGGGAAAGACCACCTCATCTGAAACGGTGAATATTACTCCTAAAATTGCCGGCAAGGTGGCTGCCATAACAGTCGATGTCGGGAGCGAGGTAAAAAAAGGGCAGGTGCTGTTCAAGCTTGAAGATGATGATCTGAGCAATAAATTAAAAATTGCCAAGTCCGATGTAGCGGCTGCACAGGCAGCCATTGCATCCGCGGAAGATTCGCATAAATCCGGCGTGGTGTCTGCGAACTCCGGCATTGTCAGCTCGCGGAACGGTGTCATCTCCTCCAAAAGCGCCATTACACAGGCAGAGCAGGGAATCAATCAGGCTGAGGCGGCTATCGATCAGGCCCAAACCGGATTGAGGCAGGCACGGACAGCTGTCTCTACTGCCGGCAATACGGTAAAGCAGACACAGGAGGCGCTGCAGAATGCGAAAAAGAACTTGAGCCGCACGCAATCACTTTACGCCAGCTCACTGGCGACACAAGTGCAATTGGAAGAAGCACAAGCTGCTCAAGTTAGCGCACAGACAGCCTACGATAATGCGCTGAATGCGAAAGCCAATGCGGAAAATCAGCTGACCGCTGCAGAAAAATCATTAAGCACTGCCCAAAAAGCGTTGTCCACGGCCAAGTCCGCCTACGAAAATGCTAAAAACAGCTATGAAAACGCCAATAGTGGTTACCAAAATGCCCAGCAGCAATTGGAAGTAGCAGAGAGCACGGCAGGGGTGGAAGCGAGCCGGCAAAAGCTGGAGCAAGCACAGCTTAACGTTGAAATCGCACAAAATTCACTGGATAATGCGGTCATCACTTCGCCTATAACAGGCATTGTTAAAAGCAAAAATATTGAAGCTGGTGAATTAGCTTCCACTTCATCTCCGGCGCTTGTGATCCATAATTTGGACAGTGTTAACCTGGAGATCTACGTGCCTGCCGATCGGATTAATGATATCAAGGCTGGCGATGCTGTGCAGGTTCGCGTAGCTGCTTCAGGCATATTGACGACAGGCAAGGTCAAAAGCATAGGCTCCGATGATGCGAATGGCAACGGTTTTCCAGTGAACATAACTGTCGCCAATACGAGCGGCAAGCTGAAATCCGGGATGCTGGCAGATGTAAGCTTTGTGGATGCAAATGCAAAGGAAGGAATCATTATTCCAACGAAGGCGATTGAAAAAGACGACGACCAGTCCTACGTGTACGTGGCTGTTGATGGTCATGCTGTACGTAAGGAGATTACCGTAGGAGAAGAATCCGGCACACAAACATTGGTTGCCAATGGCCTTGAAAATGGTGACCGGGTGATCGTCAACAACCAGGCGCTTCTTGCTGACAATGCAGCGATCACCGTTTCACAGCCTTAAGTGTGAAGTGTAAAAGGGGGACCAGCCGCCATGATATGGGCACAAGCTGGCGCCCTCTTTTTCATATCAGGCGTACGATTCGGCATCTTATGACTTTATAGTGTAAAATAATAATATATAGCCAAAGGGGGTAGACAACCTTGTCTCTTCAAATCTTCATCCTGGGCATGCTGCACAAAGGCGACTATCATCCCTATGATGTCAAGAAAAGGATTGTACAGGGCACGAATAATACAGTCAATGTTACGGATGGCAATCTGTATTATAATTTTGAGGCCTTGCTGAAAAAGGAGCTTATTCAAAAATCTCAAATCATCCACGCGGAGAACCGACCTGATAAAATAACCTACAGTATCACGGCAAAGGGCCGGGAAGTTTTTAAAGAAGAGATTTATAAAAGCTTTAAAAACGCCAAGTCCATCAGATCCTTGTTTGCAGCATTACCATTTATTGAATATGTTGATCCTAAAAAACTGGTTTTTTATGTGGAAGAAATCATAGAGCGCTTTGAAAAGAAATTAAAGGAATTGGAAGAACGAGTGCTGGCAGCCGAGTTCGAGTCCGTTGATCCCAACTTTAAATTGCTGATGAGTGAAGTAATCACGGAAAGCTTGCAGTTGGAAATCCGGATGTTTAAAAAGCTCCTGATTCTTTTACAAAATCAGTAGTCTATTGCCGTCTTATACCGTTTCATCGAGCTGGACAGGCATTGTCAGATTGCCGGTTTCTTCCGAAAACCCGGCAACCGCATCAAAGCCAAGATAGGAAAAGCAAAGCAGTGTTGCACCGGAAATCAGGGTAGCCGTGCTGATATCGGCGGAGAAGAAAGCTTCCGGAAACCAGATCCGTCCCGAGCCTTTGCCCTGGGTCAATCCCCATACGGCTACGCCGATAAAGATGAGCACCACGAACAGCTGTAGCAGCACGAAATAACCGTTCAGACGGGCAGTTCCTTTAACAGTAAGTAAATTGATGGCCGTAACGATGGCGACGAACAGTACGACGAAGATCCAGGCAGGGGCTTGCGGAAACAGGGATGTGAGGTAAATTTGCGCGATCAGGGCATTCACCATGGGCAAAAACATATAATCCATAAGGGCGAGCCAGCCGATCATAAATCCCAAGTGCGGGTTGAACGATTTTTGCGTGTAAGTATATGCCGAGCCGGCATTGGGAAAAGCTTTGATCATAAAACAGTAGCTGCCGGCCGTGAAGAGCAGCGCGACAAGAGCTGCAACATAAGAAGCCGGAACATGCCCAGCCGTCTCCTCCGAGGCGATCCCAAACGTGTCGAACACCACCATGGGAGTCATAAATCCAAGTCCGAGAAGAATGAGCTGCCAGGAGTTCAGCGAGCGTTTCAGTGTCATTTGATTTTCCTCTTTCATACCATTCCACCTTCCATTTGTGAACAGCATTAGATCAAGGTTCTCCGTAATTTCATGTCAAGAAACATTTCGTTATTGGCGCTAAAATCACTCCCTTACCCGTTTTGAGTTTATGAGTCATAGTATATACTGCAGTTTTTTTCTTTTTCAAGATGATTTTTTTGTTTTTATGTTATATAAAATGACATTTATGAAGGGGGTGTCATCCATGGCAATCGATCCATCAAAAATGAGCGGTCAGCCAGGTTATGAGGAAGAGACCAAAGCCTATATCAAACAGGTGCTTGACCTGGTTGCGAAAAAGGAAATCACGAAGGAAGAAGCGGCCTGGATTACAAAAGAAACGGTCGAGGGCTTTCGTGAGAACGTTAACCCGGGATTCCTTGAGTACCGGAAGACGGTAACGCAGGGGGGACAGTTCGCCGCGGTGGAATGGTCTGATGAAGGCTCGTGCTTTAAGGATGTCAATGGCAAGGAGTACATTGATTGTCTGGGGGGCTTTGGCATCTACAATGTCGGGCACCGGCATCCGAAGGTCATCAAGGCGGTCGAGGATCAGCTCCGGCGGCAGGCCTTGCACAGCCAGGATTTGCTGGACCCTTTGCGCGCGATGCTGGCCAAAATTTTGGAACGCATAACCCCTGGCGATCTTAAATATTCTTTCTTTACAAACAGCGGCACGGAAAGTGTGGAGGCGGCCTTAAAGCTTGTCAAAATGTACAGCGAGCGGACAACGATCATCTCCACAACGAGGGCATTCCACGGCAAAAGCCTGGGCTCGCTGTCAGGCACGGCCAAAGGCATGTTTCGCAAACCGTTTCTGCCGCTGATTTCCGGCTTCCGCCATATCCCGTTCGGCGATATCGACATGATGCGCAAAACGTTCGAGACCTGCGAGCTGGTCGGGGAGGATGTCGCCGCCGTACTGCTTGAGCCGATACAGGGCGAGGGCGGAATCATCCTGCCGCCGCCGGATTATTTGCGCCAGGTGCGCGAGCTGTGCGATCAATACGGTGCGCTGCTTATATTTGACGAGGTGCAAACCGGCATGGGACGCACGGGTCAAATGTTCGCCTGCGAGCTGTACGGGGTTGTGCCGGATATTCTTTGTCTTGCCAAAGCTTTTGGCGGCGGTGTCATCCCGGCAGGTGCGGTTGTTGCTACTGAAAAAGTGTTCCAAAGCCTGTTCCCCAATCCGTTCATGCACACAACGACCTTCGGCGGCAATCCGCTGGCCTGCGCCGCAGCGATTGCGACCATTGATGTGCTGCTTGAAGAAGAGCTGCCTGCACGGGCAGGCGAGTCGGGCCGTTACTTCCTGGATGGTCTCCACCAGGCGGCTGCGGGACATGAAGACAAGGTCATGGAAATACGCGGCATCGGTCTGATGATCGGCATTGAATTTCATCGAGACGAGGTAGGTTACGAAATCTCCAAAGGCATGTTTGACGAGGGCATTCTCGTGGCTGGCACGCTCATTAATTCCAAAACGATCCGGATCGAGCCGCCGCTTACCATCAGCAAGGAGGAAATGGACCGGGTCATCGCAACCTTCCGCAAAGTGCTGGAGAAAACAAAAGCTTAAGCAAGAGGTGTTGGTATGCCAAGAACGATCAACAGCACACCGAGACGGGACGGGTTCCGCATGCCTGCCGAATATGAACCGCATCGCGGCACATGGATGCTGTGGCCCACGCGTACGGATACGTGGAGAATGGGTGCCAAGCCGGCCCAGGACGCCTTCGTGGAGGTGGCGCTTGCCATCTCCCGGTTTGAACCGGTGACGATTGGAGTGGGATCGGCACAGTATGAGCATGTCCGTGCCGTTTTCCCGTCCCCGATCCGGGTTGTGGAGCTGTCCTCCAACGATGCCTGGATGCGGGATATCGGCCCGACCTTTGTCAAGAACGACCAAGGTGAAGTCCGGGGGATTGACTGGGGCTTTAATGCGTGGGGCGGACTGCAGGGCGGACTGTATTTTCCATGGGATAAAGACCTGCTGGTCAAGCAGAAGGTGCTGGAGATGGAATACAAGGACCGCTATGATGCCCAGCATTTCATTCTCGAAGGAGGCTCCATTCATGTGGATGGGGAAGGCACGCTGCTGACGACGGAGCAGTGCCTGCTGAATCCGAACCGGAATCCGGGCTTATCCAAAAATGACATCGAGGAGTTGCTGAAGGAATACCTGAATGTTGATACGATGATCTGGATCAAGGAAGGCATGCGCTTTGACGAAACAGACGGCCATATTGATGAAGTGGCCGCCTTTGTCCGGCCCGGCGTTGTGGCGATGAGCTGGACGGATGACCCGGATGATCCGCAGTATGATGCTTTGCAGGCGGCATACCAAACACTGAGCGCAGCCGTCGATGCACGCGGCAGGAAGCTGGAAATCCACCGGATTCCGATTCCGTCACCGCTGACGATTACGGAGGAGGAGGCGCGACGGATCGACAGAGCGCGGCGCAGCTACAGCCGGGCGACGGGAACGTGCTTTGCTGTTACTTATGTCAATTTTTATATTTGTAATGGAGGCGTGATCATCCCGGCTTTTGGCGACCCGCGCGATCAGGATGCCCTTAAACAAATTAGCGCATTGTTCCCGGACAGAAAGGTGGTCCAGGTGAACACGCACGAAATTGCGCTTGGCGGCGGCAACATTCACTGCATTACGCAGCAGCAGCCCGCTGGCGGACATTAACATGATCTGCAGCAACCCGCTGCTAATCGTTGATAATACCTTATTTGCAGTCCGTTAATTCGTTATTTGGAGGCTTGACCGTTTCACATTTCTTGGGGGCAGGAGGAATGTTCATGTTACGGATGTATATCGGCGGACAGTGGGTGGAAGCCGTATCAGGGGAAACGAGGAAAATTGTCAATCCGGCGAATGGGGAAACCATCGCGCAGGCGGCAGAAGGCGGTATCGCGGATGCGCGGAGGGCGATTGCCGAAGCGCGCAGCGCGTTTGACGAAGGCGGCTGGCCTGAGACGCCGGCAGTGGAGCGGGCGCGGCTGCTGTTCAGGCTGGCGGATTTGCTGGAGGCGGAGAAGGAGGAGTTCGCACGGCTGGAGACGCTGGACAGCGGGAAACCGCTGCGGGAAGCGGAGGGGGATGTGCACGACACCATCGCCTGCTTCCGCTATTACGCCGGACTGGCAACGAAACCGCACGGGCAAACCTATGAAGTGGCCGACCCGATGCAGGCCATCGTCGTGCGCGAGCCGATCGGCGTGTGCGGCCAGATTGTGCCGTGGAATTATCCGTTGCTGATGGCCGCCTGGAAGCTGGCCCCTGCGCTCGCGGCAGGCAATACGGTTGTGTTCAAGCCGTCGGAGCTTACGCCGGTAACTGCCGTCAAGCTGTTCGAGCTCATTGAGCGCACCGGTTTTCCGGCCGGAGTGGCCAATCTTGTGCTCGGAGCAGGCTCTACGGTCGGCCATGAGCTGGCGGTAAGCGGGGATGTGGACAAAATCGCCTTTACCGGCGGTACGGCCACGGGGCGCAGCATTATGCAGGCTGCTGCCGGCAATATGAAGAAAATATCGCTGGAGCTTGGCGGCAAATCACCGAATATCGTATTTGCTGATGCCGATTTCGAAACAGCGGTGGAGTATGCCATGTTCGCCATCTTCGCTGGCCAGGGGCAAATTTGCGCGGCCGGTTCGCGCCTGCTGCTGGAAGAAAGCATTTACGAGCGCTTCTTGGCCCGGCTTGTGGAGCGGACGAAGCGCATCGTCGTTGGCAGCGGCCTCGACGAAGGCACAGAGATGGGACCGCTCGTATCGGAGGCGCATTTGCAAAAAGTGCTCAGCTATATTGAACTGGGCAAAGAAGAAGGCGCAACGCTGGTATGCGGTGGGGAAAGGCTGACGGATGGCGAGTATGCCAGGGGCTACTTTCTGCAGCCGACCATTTTTACGGATACGAATCCGGATATGCGCATTGTACGCGAGGAGATTTTCGGCCCGGTGCTCGTCGTGCAGACGTTCAAGGATGAAGCGGAAGCGGTCCGCCTGGCGAACGACACAGTATATGGACTCGCCGGCGCGGTGTTCACGAATAACGGAGCAAGGGCGCAGCGGGTCGTTCGGAAGCTGCGGGCAGGCATCACGTGGATTAATACGTTTCATCCTACCTACAATGAAGCCCCCTGGGGCGGATACAAGCAGAGCGGCATCGGCAGAGAGCTGGGAACCTTCGGCTATGAGGCCTATACGGAGGTTAAGCAAATCAACACCAATCTGCAGGTTGAGCCCTTAGGCTGGTACCGCAATTAAGGAGAGCGATGAGGTTGGGGAAAGAGCGCAAGTATGCCAGGATTGAGGGTCCGCTTCCCGGGCCGAAGACGGCTGAGCTACTCCGCAGAAGAGAAGCGGCCGTAGCGGGCGGTGTCGGCAATAACTTTCCGCTGTTTGTGGAGAAGGCCAGCGGTGCACTGCTGACGGATGTGGACGGCAACGTGTTTCTCGATTTCGCCGGTGCGATTGGCACGATGAATGCCGGCCATTGCCCGCCGGCGGTCGTGCAGGCCGTGCAGCGGCAGGCGGAGCGGTTTCTGCATACATGCTTTCATGTCGGCATGTATGAGCCATATGTTGAGCTGGCCGAGAAGCTGGCGACGCTTGCGCCGGGCTCCTTTGCCAAAAAAGCGGTGCTGCTGAACAGCGGGGCCGAAGCGGTGGAAAACGCCGTGAAAATCGCCCGCAAATATACGGGAAAGCCCGGGATCGTCTCCTTTACACGCGGCTTTCATGGCCGTACGCTGCTGGGCATGAGCTTGACCAGCAAGGTGCGGCCGTATAAATTTCAGATGGGCCCGTTCGCTCCGGCTACGTACAAAGCCCCTTATCCTTACCCGTACTATCGTCCGGAGACCATGAGCGAGGAGGATTATGCGCGTTTCTGTCTCGACCAGTTTGCGGACTTTCTGCTGACTGAGGCTGCGCCTGAGGAACTGGCGGCGGTCATTATGGAACCGGTTCAGGGAGAAGGGGGCTTTATTGTACCGCCGAAGCTTTTTGTCCAGGGCGTGTATGAACTGTGCAGGCAGCATGGCATTCTCTTCATTGCGGATGAAATCCAGACCGGTTTTGGCCGCACGGGTGCGATGTTTGCCAGCACGCATTTTGGCATCGAGCCTGATCTGATCACTTTGTCCAAATCGCTCGCTGCGGGCTTGCCAATCAGCGCAGTTGTCGGAAGGGCGGATATCATGGATGCGCCCAATCCTGGTGAAATCGGGGGGACTTACGGTGGCAGCCCGTTGGGATGCGTGGCTGCTCTTGCCGTTATTGACCAGATGGAACGGGAAAACCTTTGCGAACGGGCCGGGCAGATCGGACTGCGGATCAGGGAACATTTTGACAAGCTGCAGAAACAGTACCCCATCCTCGGTGATGTCCGTGGCCTCGGAGCGATGTGCGCCGTTGAATTTACGGATCCATCCAGTGGCAAGCCTGCCGCAGCGTTTGCGGCCAACCTGGTCCGCTCGTTTTATAACAAAGGTGTTATTTTGCTGACCGCCGGCGTTCACGGCAATGTGATCCGCTTCCTGACCCCGCTGGTCATTACCGACGAGCAGCTGGAGGAAGGCCTTGACATTATAAGTGAATCGCTTGCGGAAAGGTATGCTTGACCCTTTTGGCGTTGTTTAAAGAAATGGACATCCACATCTGTTCATGCTAACATTGTATTGTTTTTATCTCATATTTTAATATTTTAAAAGAGCAGGTGACGAGGTGTGTGAAAACGCAGCCCCGTCTTAAAAGGGAAGCCGGTGCAAATCCGGCACGGTCCCGCCACTGTATGCGAGGAGCCTGTCTGCAAGTTCATGGTCACTGTCGTTATTCGATGGGAAGACCGCAGACGGCGACGATCCGCAAGTCAGGAGACCTGCCTGCTTCTTGGATTGTCACGAACCTACGCGGATAGGGGGTGGCCGGCACGGTTCACGATGATGTCGTCGGGCTTTTCTTACTGCTGCTTTCATTTCCTGGCAAGGTGATGAAACTGGCAGGCTGGAAACGGCCCTGCGCGTTTCACTGATCCAGTACAGGCACTCTCATAAACTTGAGGGTGCTTTTTTGCTGTGCATTCTTATAATCTCCTTTTTAGCACAAAGGAAGGAAAGGAGTTCAATGAACGAACAACAAAATGGAGGACTCAGGGCTGAACCGGCATGGTTTGTGGTTCATTTGTTCGTATGGACGGTTGTTCTTACCGCTTCCATTACCATCGCTGTCATGCTTGGCCCCGTACAGATTCATCCTGTACAGGTGTGGAACATCGCCTTTTCCCATCTACCTCTCCTGGATAGCTGGATGGATGGATCGTGGACGAAAGCGCAGGAGCATATTGTGTGGAATATCCGGTTCCCCCGAGTTTTGCTGGGAGCTGTCATCGGAGCGGGTCTGGCTGTCACAGGAGCGGCTATTCAAGCACTGACACGAAACTCGCTGGCTGATCCCTACATCCTGGGTGTTTCTTCGGGGGCGTCCACAGCGGCGGTGCTTGTGATTATTTTCGGCGCCTTCCGCTTTCTCGGGACATACACGCTACCCCTTTCCGCATTTATTGGTTCATTACTTGCAATGGTGCTCGTGTTCGTCCTTGCCAAAGTCGGTGGAGAGATTTCAACGACGAGGTTGCTGCTGTCCGGTATTGTCACTTCCATGATGCTGTCAGCTGCCACTAACTTTATCGTCACGTTGGCCCCCCATGCGGATGGCATCCGCTCCGCAATGTATTGGATGATGGGCAGTCTGACCGGTGCGAAATGGGAGCATCTGACCGCTCCTGCCCTTATCATTGCTCTGGGGGCTGCAGTGCTGCTGTCCCTGCATCGTTCGCTGAATTCCCTGCTTATGGGGGAGGAGGCGGCAGTGACCCTGGGTGTCAACATTGCCGCGTTCCGTATTTTACTTGTCGTTATTGCGGCTCTGATGACAGGCACGATTGTCTCTGTAAGCGGTTCTATCGGCTTCGTTGGGTTGATGATTCCACACATCGCCAGGATGATGACCGGTTCCGATCATCGCCGGGTACTGCCGTTAAGCATGCTGCTTGGTGCGATATTTATGATCTGGGCTGATGTGGCCGCACGGCTCGTGCTGGCACCGGAGGAGCTGCCGATTGGCATCGTCACAGCCTTATGCGGGGGGCCGTTCTTCATCTGGCTGCTGCGCAGAAGTACATACTCATTTGGAGGGAACGGTAAATGAATGTGTCGGTTGAAGGAGTCTCCTACAGTGTGCAGGACAAGCGGTTGATTGATTCAATTCTGCTGCATGTGCGGAAGGGCGAGCTTGTCGGGCTGATCGGGCCAAACGGCAGCGGGAAATCCACTCTTCTGAAAAATATTTACCGTGTCCTGCAGCCTGATTCCGGCCGGATTTCGATTGACGGACAGAACCTGCATTCCATATCGCATCGAGAGACAGCCCGGCAGATCGCTGTAGTGAGCCAGGAAGCGCCGGTCGCCTTCGATTTCTTCGTCAAGGACATGGTCATGATGGGACGTAATCCTCATAAAAAGTGGTATCAGCCGGATAGCGGGGAGGATTTGAGGCTGGTGGAGCAGGCGCTGGAACGTGTCGGAATGCTGCAGGACGCGGGCCGCAGCTTCTCAACTCTGTCAGGTGGAGAAAAGCAGCGTGTTCTTATCGCGCGGGCGCTTGCCCAGCAGGCCAAATTTCTCATCCTGGACGAGCCTACCAATCATCTGGATATCAAGCATCAGCTGCAAATCATGGATCTGGTAAAAGGGCTCAACATTACTTCATTGGCGGCGCTGCATGATCTGAACATCGCAGCCTGCTACTGTGACCGCCTGGTTGTCATGAAGGATGGCAAAGTGATTGTAACCGGGCCACCGGAGGAAATCCTCAAGCCCGAGCTGCTGTTTACCATTTTTGAAGTGGCGACTGAGGTGGTCAGGCATCCGATTACAGGCAAACCGTCAATAACATTTCTGCCAGAGATGAGCGGAATGGAAAATATCAGTCCAAAGGATTGGACAAGCGGAGGAAGTCATGATTAAGTTAAAAAGATTATTCAGTCTGTGCATGGCTGGCACAGCATTGATTTGCCTGCTGTCTGCATGCGGCAGCGCTTCTCAGGGAACGGCAGCCATCTCACCAGCCAATGAACCATCAGACCGACAGAGCTCGGAGAAAGCGCCGGTTGTCATCGAAAATATGGGGGAAAAGCTTGTGTTCACTGAGCCTCCGCAGCGTGCCGTTGCGCTGAATCAGCATGCCACTGAGGTCATGCTGGCGCTTGGCCTGGAGGATTCCATGGTGGGGACGGCTTATTTGGATGATCAAATCCTCCCGGAGTACAAAGAACAATATGACAAAATTCCTTTGTTATCGGAACAGTATCCATCCCAGGAAGTATTTTTTGCGGCGAATCCGGATTTCGCCTACGCGGGCTGGAAAAGCGCTTTTACCGAAAAAACGCTTGGTTCCAGGGCTGAACTCGCCGGGCAAGGCGTGCAAACCTATGTTCAGGAATCTTCAAACAAGGCCGGGCCGTCACTGGACGATGTGTATCAGGACATCCTGAATATCGGCCGGATTTTTCAAGTCGAAGCGAGGGCCCAGGCTCTTGTGAATGATATGAAACAGGAGGTCGGGCAAATTCAGGACAGCATCGGTACGGTCAGCGAACCCGTTAAAGTATTTGTCTATGACAGTGGCGATGATACCGCGTTTACGGCCGCCAACACCTACTTGACGAGCTTGATCAACATGGCAGGCGGAAAAAACATTTTTGATGATATCGATAAAAGCTGGGCCACAGTCAGCTGGGAGGAGGTTGTGAACCGCAACCCGGATGTCATTGTCATCGTCGATTATGGGGACACAAGCGTGGAACAGAAGAAAGCTCTGCTGCTGAACAATGCTGCATTAGTGGATGTTACCGCCATCAAGAACAAGCGTTTTGTTGTGATGCCTCTTTCGGCGGCGGCAGAAGGGGTACGCGCACCGATGGCGTTAAGGACGCTTGCCAATGGATTTTATCCTGATAAAGCAGCAGATATGAAATAGTTGTTTGTTTTTCAAAATCAAAAGAAGCCTTTCCTGGAATTGAAGCGATGAGCAGCAGTTCCGGAGGAGGGCTTCTTTTACGTAATTTTAACAAGCGGGGAATTATGTAAATACTTAATCATTCACTGTAAGTAATGTAATCAGGTGGTTCATTGGCGCCGTAATATGTTTGTTTTTGGACAAAAGGATTTGCGAATAAAACGGCAGGATAGCTCCCCGCGTAATAGAAAAGCCGGACAGGGCATGCTGAAGAAGCTGCTGCTCAACGGCAATTCTGGGAATCATCGCGATTCCCATACCATAGATGACACATTGCTTGATCCCCTCAATACTTCCCATTTCAGACACGGTTTCATAAGTCACGCCATGATCGTTCATGGATTGCTCCAGCGCTTCCCGGTATTTGCACCCTTTCTCTGTAAAAATAAATGAGCTGTTGTGCAGCTCATGAATCGATACATCATCCCTGCCGCTCAGAGGATGGTTTTGCGGGCAAATGAATATAAATTCCTCATTGCGAATAGGAAAAGCTCTTAAGTCAGGAGCTGAAACGGGAGTGCTTAATACGATCGCCAAATCAATCTCATTATTTTTTAGTTTACGAATGTTGTCTTCATCAGATGCAGGAAAAAAAGTGACATTCAGCTTTGGATACGTCTTACGGAACAATTGAAAATACGGAGGAAGTAAAAAAGCGGCAAGTGTCTCCGTCGTGCCAATTCGCAGGTCTACGGCAGAATCCGGAATGAGCAGATTCTCTGCCCCCAGATAACCCTCAACAATCTTGTCCGCAAAGTGAAGAAGTCTGAATCCCGGCTCGGTCAGCTTTAATTTGTTGCCGTTTCGCACAAACAGCTTGGTGCCGAAATGGTTCTCAAGCTTCTTAATCTGTACACTGACCGTTGGCTGCGCATAGTTCAACTGCTCTGCTGCTTTCGTGAGGCTCAGGAAGCGTGCAGCTTCACGAAAAGTAATAAAGTATTGAATATCCATGCTTCTCCCCCACCGTGAAGTATTAAACATCGTAATTGTTCGATTACGATCGTTAGAGATAAGTAATACACCTCGTATGCTATATTATAAACTATTCCAAGTGGAAAACTATACTATAATTCGTGAAGAAGTGGAGGAGTCCTGTGAATCTATCATTTAAAAGGCTGCCTATCGTAATGTTATTAAGTTTAGTCCTTGTGCTTGCCGCATGCAGCGGCAAGCCGGAAGCCTCCAGCGTACAAGGGAATGAAGAGGGCAATCCCGTTTCCGGCGGCATATTGGAGGTAGCCTATCCCGCCAATCCTGCCACACTTGATCCTCATCTGACCACCAATCAAGCGACGAGAGACGTCTCCCGCAATATCTATGAACAGCTGCTGACCCTGAATAAAAACTATGAGGTTGTTCCTCAACTGGCCGAATCCTATGAGGTTAGTGAGGATGGGAAAACCTACACCTTTCATCTTCGTCAAGGTGTGCTGTTTCATAACGGCAAGGAGATGAAAGCTGAAGATGTAGTAGCCTCCATGGAGAAATGGCTGGCCACCTCGACCCAGGGGCAAGCCAATCTGAAAGGGGCGGCATTTTCGAAAATCGATGATTATACCGTACAGCTTACGCTGGAGGCACCATCTCTTATAGGTTCCTACATACTTGCTGACACGGCTCCCTTTCCAGGCATTATGCCCAAAGAGGTCATCGACGCCGCCGGTCCCGAAGGCGTAAAAGAGTTTATCGGAACAGGTCCTTACAAGCTGGAGGAATGGAAGACCGATCAGTATGTTCATCTGGCCAAATTTGCGGATTATGCCCCGCAAGAGACAGAGTCGAGCGGACTTGGCGGCAAGAAGAACGCTTATCTGGATGAGATTTACTTCCGTTATGTGACAGACGAGTCAACCCGTGTTGCCGGCATTATGACAGGAGAGTACGATGCGGCGTTTGGTATCCCTTTTGATAATGCCGAACAAATCGAGTCGACAGATGGGGTAAGCAATTACTTCAGTGAAGGGGGCATTGTGACTTATGTCTTTAATAAGAAAGCAGGCCCGTTCGCGGATCAGAAGCTGAGGCAAGCCTTTAACCTGGCTCTGAATTATGATGAAGCTCTTACTGCGGCATACAGCGACAGCCGCTTCTATAAGCTGGATTCTTCACTGGCGCTTCCTTCCCAGACCGATTGGTACAGCAAGGCGGGAGCGGAGCAATACAATGTAAATGATATCGAAAAAGCCAAACAATTGGTTGCGGAATCAAGCTATAGCGGGGAAGAGGTTGTCATCCTGACCACACGCGACTATCCAGAGCAATACAATCTGGCGGTTGTTGCCCAAGAGGTGCTCAAATCCATCGGTGTAAATGCGAAGCTGGACGTGTATGACTGGCCGACGGTTCAAGAACGCCGGACAGATGAAAATAATTTCGATCTGTTTGCCGTAAGCTTTGCCACACGTGCAACGATCCATCAGTATCCATTCCTGGAGTCTGGTGCGGATTATCCTGGGTGGACCAACAGTCCGGAAATTGATGAATTGCTTGCTCAAATTCAAGTAGCCCCTTCCATTGAGGCTGCCAAACCATTGGTGGATGAATTGAACCGGAAAAATTGGGAGTATCTCCCGATCATCAAGCTGGGCAACATTCAGAATCTCATTGCTGTCCGCGACAATGTAAAGGGCTTTGATGATTTAGTCGGGCCGATTCTGTGGAATGTGTGGATCGATGAATAGTGCCGGGGGTTCAGGCTAATGGCCAAATATCTGATTCAGCGGGTTCTGTCGCTGCTTCCTGTGCTGCTGGTTGTTGCAGTTGTCGTTTTTTTGCTGATCCATCTAACCCCTGGTGATCCTGCAAGCGTCATTCTAGGAGATGAGGCAAGTGCGGAAAGTGTAGCTGCGTTGCGTGAGCAGCTGGGATTAAACCTTCCGTTGCATCAGCAGTTTTTTGCCTGGTTCGGCAATGTGCTCAGGGGGGATCTGGGGAATTCCATCTTTATGGATATGAGCGTGGCCGAAGCGTTTTTCAGCAGAGTGCCGCCTACGTTGTCCCTGGCGATTCTCGCCCAGATCATCGCTGTTGCCCTTGCTTTATATATGGGCATTATGGCTGCGAGAAAAAGAGGCACACTGGCAGACCAAGCTGTGATGGGCATATCCCTGCTCGGGATATCCGTGCCCAGCTTTCTGCTCGGTTTATTTCTGATCCTGATCTTTGCCGTCGAGTTTAAATGGCTCCCGGTCGCGGGTTACCGGCCTTTAAGCAACGGTTTGTGGGACCATCTTCGTTACCTGCTGCTGCCGGCGATCGCGCTTGGGGCGATGCAAGCAGCGCTGATCGCACGCATGACCCGGTCGTCACTGATCGAAGTGCTGAGTGAACAATACATCAAAACAGCCCGGGCGAAGGGGCTTAAAGAGAAAAAAGTCGTGTACAAGCACGCCCTGAAGAATGCTTTTATTCCTATATTAACGGTAATTGGTGAAACCTTCGGAACCTTGATTACCGGAGCGGCTGTTATTGAAACCGTCTTTAACATACCGGGAATCGGGCAGCTCATCATCAATTCCATTGAAAGGAGAGACTTTGCGGTCATTCAGGGCAGCATTTTGCTGATCACGATCACCTATGTATTGCTTAATTTATGGATTGATTTGCTTTATGGTCTTCTCGATCCACGTATCAAGCTAAATCGGCATTAGAAAGGGGGATTCATGTGCCGAAAATTACGCGAAACAGCAAAGCGCCAACTTCCGGCAGGTATAGCATCGCTCTGCGGAGATACTGGTCGAACCCCCTGCTGGTTACGGGGACCGTTTGTATCAGCTTGCTGACCCTGGCAGCGCTCTTTGCTCCCTGGATCACATCCTATGATCCGTATTCGATTGAAGCGCTGAACCGGCTTAAGCCGCCAAGCGGCGAGCATTATTTCGGAACCGATAACCTTGGGCGCGATGTATATACACGCATCCTATTCGGTTTAAGGGTATCTTTGCTCGTTGGAGGAGCGGTAACGATCATCTCGGGCCTTATCGGTCTGGCGGTTGGACTGTTAGCGGCTTATTATGCCGTATGCGATCATATTTTGATGAGAATTTGCGACGGTTTATATGCTTTCCCGTCCATTTTGCTGGCTATATCTATCGTTGCCATTATGGGGCCGCGAACGATAAATGTCATTATTGCTCTGTCCATCGTCTATGTTCCGTCGATTGCCCGGATTGTTCGATCGGCAGCGCTCGTTGTCAAAGAGAAAACCTACATCGAAGGATTAAAGGCTCAGGGGGCGGGACCCTTTCGCATTATCGGCCTGCATATTTTGCCGAACGTGCTCTCGCCTTTGGTTATTCAAGCCTCATTTATTTTTGCGGTATCCATCTTAACCGAGGCTTCTTTAAGCTTCCTTGGTGCGGGTATCCCTGCTCCGGCGCCTAGTCTTGGCAATTTGTTGCTTGATGGCAAGAACGTTATTTTTAACGCCTGGTGGATGACCGTTTTCCCTGGTGTTTGCATCATTTTGATGATTCTTGGTCTTAACCTGCTCGGAGACGGACTGCGTGATTTCCTTGACCCCAAAACCAAGAAGAAACGGCATGTCAAAAAGAACAAGAAGACGAGTATAGGCAGGAGAGAACGCAATGAACCAGACCTCACTATTGGAAGTTAGAGATTTAACAACCCTATTCCCCACAGAAACAGGCATCATGAAGGCGGTTGACGGTGTTTCCTTTCATATTGATCCCAAGGAAACATTAGGCATTATCGGGGAGTCCGGCTGCGGAAAAAGTGTCACCGCCGAATCGATCATGCGTCTGCTTGATGAGGAATCGACAGATTACAGAGGGCAGATACTCTACAACGGTACGGATTTATTACAGCTGCCTGAGGAGAAGATGCGGGAAGTGCGGGGGAATGAAATAGCGATGATTTTCCAGGATCCGATGTCATCACTGAATCCCGTGTTTACTATTGGCGATCAAATGATGGAAGCACTTATGCTGCACCAAAACCTGAACAAAGCCCAGGCGAAACCAAGGGCTGTAGAACTGCTGCGCTTAACCGGCATATCTGATCCCGAGGCCCGGTTTCATGCATATCCTCATGAATTATCAGGAGGAATGAGGCAGCGGGTCATGATTGCGATGGCTTTATCCTGTGAACCCAAGCTGCTGATTGCAGATGAGCCGACCACGGCGCTGGATGTCACGATCCAGGCGCAAATTCTGGAATTGATGAATGAGCTGAAAGCCAAGCTTGGCATGGGCATCATACTCATTACGCATGACCTGTCGGTAGTTGCCCAGATGTGCTCACGGGTTATCGTGATGTATCTGGGTGAGGTTATTGAAGAAGCGGATGTTGTAACCCTGTTTGATAATCCTTTGCACCCGTACACGGTTGGTCTGCTGAAATCCGTGCCTCGGTTGGACGGAGAGCGCAAGGGCAGATTATATGAAATCAGAGGTACTGTGCCTTTAATGAAAGAAGTGAGCGGCAGCTGCAGATTTGCGCCCAGATGTTCTTTTGCCACCGACATTTGCCGTTCACAACCGCCTCGTTTGGAAGAAACCGCACACGGACAAAAAATAAGGTGCTGGCATTACGCTGCCATTGCTGAAGAAAGAAGGGGGAGTCCGGGACAACCATGAGCGAACAACCGATTCGTGAACAGCCGATTCGTGAACAGCCTCTGCTGCAGGTTGAACAATTAACGAAATATTTCACTGCCAAATCCGGACCTTTCTGGAGAAAAAATCAGGTGAAGGCGGTGCAGGATGTCTCTTTTTCAATACATGAAGGTGAAACCTACGGTTTAGTCGGAGAATCGGGAAGCGGGAAAAGCACAACCGGCAGGACGCTGCTTCGTTTAACGGAACCTACAAGCGGCAGAGCCTGCTTTCAGAATCAGGACATTTTTACGCTTCGGGGAAGAGAGATCCAAGCGTTAAGAAGAGAGATGCAAATGATCTTCCAGGACCCTCTTTCATCACTGGACCCCAATAAAAGGGTCGGCTACAGCATTGCTGAGCCGCTGGCCATTCATGGTCAGGGCTCCAGACATGAAAGGCATGAGCGCGTACTTGAATTATTAAGCCGCGTAGGATTGGCCGCCAGACATGCGGACAGGTTTCCGCATGAATTTTCCGGGGGGCAAAGACAGAGGATTGGTATTGCCAAAGCGCTTGCGCTGCAGCCCAAACTAATGATCTGCGATGAACCGGTGTCCGCACTTGATGTATCCATCCAGTCGCAGATCCTAAATTTATTAATTGAGCTTCAAGCCGAGTACGGTTTATCCTATTTGTTCGTTTCCCATGACCTCAGTGTAGTCAGGCATATTGCGGACCGGATTGGAGTAATGTATCTCGGGCATTTGGTCGAGCAAGCCCCGACGGATGAATTGTTTGCCCGCCCTTTGCACCCGTACACGCAATTTCTGCTGTCCGCCATCCCGGCACCCCATCCCAAATTAAAGAGAGAGCGGATTCTGTTACAGGGGGATATCCCTTCACCTGCCAACCCGCCGTCAGGCTGCGTGTTTTATACACGCTGTCCGTATGTGATGGATGTGTGCAAGCAGATTAAGCCTGCTGCCATGGAATTATCCCAGGAGCACAGTGTGCAGTGCCATTTATATCATGACGAGCTGAGAGCAGAGACTATTTTAAATTAGAAAGGAATGACAGTTCATGTCAAGTAAAGATTGGAAGCAGAAAGAAGCGGCGATGCTGCTGCTCATTGAGGAAATCGTCAATATTGAAAGCGGAACCTTTGTGAAATCAGGGGTGGATTTAGTAGCGGCCAAGCTAGGCAGCCTTTATAAAGAGATCGGCTTTCAGGTGGATGTGCAGGAACAGAAGGAAAGAGGGAACAACCTTGTGATCACTCATCCGGAGGCGCAGCATCCGGAAATTCTCATTATTGCGCATATGGATACGGTCTTTCCTGCCGGAACCGTTGCGGAGCGGCCTTTTTCAAGAGACGAGAAGTATGCCTACGGACCGGGAGTATTTGATATGAAAGCCAGCCAAATCACAACCTTGTATGCCATCAAATATTTGCAGGAGAAAGGAAGCGACAGTTATAAAAATGTGCGGATTATTCTGAACTCTGACGAGGAAGTGGGCTCAGTTCATTCCCGTTCATTGATTGAGCAATATGCGGAACTAAGCAAGTATGCTCTGATTGTCGAGCCGTGCGATGAGGACGGAACTCTGGTTACGGGAAGAAGAGGGGGCGGAAAATACTATTTGACCGTAACCGGAGTCGCTGCCCATTCCGGAGCCGAGCCTGAAAAAGGACGCAGTGCCATTGCCGAACTGGCACATAAAATCATCAAGCTGCACGCATTGACGGATGCCGAGGCGGGCGTGCATGTCAATGTTGGGGTCATCGGGGGAGGCACCTCAAGCAATACGATCGCACCGCATGCTTTTGCCAATATCGATGTGCGGATGGAAACGAAAGCACAGGCGGAAGAGCTTGACCGCAGCATTCGGGAGATTTGTTCCCGCGTCGATGTTGTAGGCACCTCCTTAGAGCTGCAAGGCGGTATTACCCGGCCGCCGATGATCAAGAACGAGCTGACTGAAGAGTTGCTGAGCATTGTTCAGGAGGAAGCGCTGAAGCTGGGAGAAAAATTGCATGACAAAAAGGTCGGTTCCGGGTCGGACGGCAATATTACCTCCTCTGTGGGCATTGCAACCATCGATGCATTGGGTCCGAAAGGCGGCAAGGCGCACAGCAAGGATGAGTATCTGGTTATTGAATCGCTCGTTCCGCGAACGAAGCTGTTAGCCCATGTGATTGAACGTCTGACAAACCGTGAGCAGTGAAGGAGATAACAAATGACAAAAGCGTATATTATCCACGAAAATGAAAGCTGGATTATCCCGCTTCGGGCGGCGCTTGAGGAATTGGATGTGCCGCACGAATTCTGGCATTTGGACGAAGGTCGGCTGGATTTAAGCCAGCGCCCGCCAAGCGGCGTGTACTACAATCGCATGAGCGCTTCATCCCACTCACGGAATCATCGATACGCCCCCGAATACACCGCGAATGTGCTGGCATGGCTTGAGCATCATGGAAGAACAGTACTTAACACCAGCCGCGCACTGGAGCTTGAAGTCAACAAGGTGAAGCAGTATCTGGAGCTGCAAAAGTTCGGTATTGAGACGCCTGTTACCGTTGCCGCGGTGGGCAAAAAAGCAGTGATGGAAGCCGCGAGAAATTTTCCCTACCGGACCTTTATCACGAAGCATAATCGCGCGGGAAAGGGGCTCGGCGTCTATCTGTTTGACAGTATAGAAAATTTGGAGGTCTACGTAAACAGCGCAGTCTTTGAGGATTCAGTGGATGGAGTAACCTTGATCCAGCAGTACATCAAAAACGAGGATCAGGTGATTACCCGCTGTGAATTTATCGACGGCAAGTTCTACTACGCGGTCAGAGTGGATACCTCGGAAGGATTTCAATTATGTCCTGCGGATGCCTGCCAAATCGGGGAGCAGCTTTGCCCGGTTGGGGAAGGAACCTCGTCACGTCCGAAATTTGAAGTCATCGAAGGTTTCAGCAATCCGCTCATAGCCAAATATGAAGCATTCCTGCAGCAAAACGGAATCAGCTTTGCCGGCATTGAATTTATTACCGATTCAGCAGGCAGGACCTATACGTATGATGTCAATACAAATACAAATTACAATCCGGAAGCCGAAGGTCTGGCCGATGTCTCGGGGATGAGGGAAATTGCAAGAATATTGAAAGGGTATCTGGAGAAAGAGAGACAATTAGCAGAGGATTCATTTTAGCATTTTTCAATCGAGGAATAGAGAAAGTCTATTAGCGCGCTCATGAAACGGATGGTACATTAGTAACACATTAATCCTCATTATACGCATAGGAATTATAAATTTAGAAAGAGGGGTTCATTCATGAGCGAGCAATTTCGTTTGGCAGTAATGAATGATGCAGAACGGCTGCAGGTTTTAATATTTGAGGCTTATGCCACGATCCGCGAGTTGGAGCTGCATTGGCCGGCTGCCAACGCCAATCTGGAGCAGATCCAGGAGAATATTTCGCAAAATGAATGTTATGTGCTGGAGGCAGACGGTACGATCGTTGCAACCATTACCCTTTCAAAGGGTGACGATGTGAAGCATATTACGAATTTGCCTTTCATTAAATGGTTTGCCGTTGACACGACCGAGCAGGGCAAAGGATATGGCGGCAGACTTCTCGATTGGGTGGAGAGCCGTATCATCCGCGATAAGCTCGGCGCGCCTGCCGTAACCCTGGGGACCGCCGAGAAGCATCCTTGGTTGCTTCCCATGTACGAGCGTCGAGGGTATGAAAGCATCTATTCCTTTGATCCCGGCAACGGTGACGGTATTGGCCATTTGCTGCGCAAAATTGTGAACCCTGAATTGTTCGGGCAAGCCCATAGCGGTGAGCGGGAGGAAGCGATAAAGCAGCGTTAAATCAGGTGCGAAGAAGCGTTTATCTAAAGGAAATGACGGAGGGGACAACAGGATGAAGAAAATGCGGCTGCTGTCTGCAGCACTGGCTCTTGCAATCGTGACCGCTGGTTGCGGCTCAACGGCTGACAGCAATAACGGAAGCGTGGAAAATGCGGCAAATACAGCCTCGGGAAGCTCAGGAGGGGGCGCTAAGATAAAAAAGATTATCGTCGGTACAGGAACAGGCTTTCCCCAGGTTTGCTTTATCGATGAAAACGGCAAACTGACCGGCTATGACGTCGAACTGGTAAGAGAAATTGATAAACGCCTTCCTGAGTATGAATTCGAGTTTCAAACGATGGAGTTTTCCAATCTGCTGTTAAGCCTGGAAACGAACAAAATTGATTTTGTGGCTCATGAAATGGAGAAAAACCCGGAGCGTGAGCAGAAGTATCTGTTTAACAAAGTACCTTATGCTCACTGGAAAAACAAAATTGTCGTCGCCAAGGATGACAACTCCATCCGGACGCTGGACGATTTGGTTGGCAAGAAGGTGCTGACAAGCGCAACAAGCGCCGCTGCGCAAATTCTTGAAAATTACAACAAGCAGCATGAGCGGAAAATCGAGCTTGTGTACCAGAACGGCGGTGCAAACGATACGGTCAGCCAGATTACGAGCGGGCGGGTCGTAGCCACCGTAAGTGCGGATTTTACACTTTCTTTGACCGATCCTCAGGGCAAGCTGAAAACCGCAGGCGACAGCCTGTCTGAGGCGGATATTTTGTTCGTATTCCGCAAAAATGATTCCGATGCGCAAAAGCTGGCGGATGAAATCGATGCTGCGCTGGAGGAGATCAAAGCTGACGGTACGCTGGGCAAGCTGAGCACGGAGTGGCTAGGCGATGACTTTACAGCCAATGCATCGTGACTTTTTACAAGGACTTTTAAGGGAAAGGTGAGATCGTAAGATGGAATACGGCTTTGATATCACCTACGTATTTAAGTTTATCCCCAAGCTGCTGGACACGTTGGGCATTACATTGCTCATCGTCGCGGGAGGCATTGTGCTGGGTCTGGCGGCAGGGCTGCTGGTAGCTCTGCCCCGGCTGTACAAGGTGCCTTTTCTCCAGCATTTATCGGTACTCTATGTTTCTTTTTTTCGCGGAACGCCGATATTGATCCTGCTTTTTTTGTTCTACTACGGCCTTCCGGAGGTTCTGAAGCTCATCTCGATAGATATCACAAAGCTGCCTGTGCTGTGGTTTGTCGTGATCACGTTCGGGCTGCATGCGGGGGCTTACATTTCGGAAAATATCCGGGCGGCGGTGCTGGCTGTCAACCGCGGACAGGTAGAGGCGGCTTATGCGGTCGGAATGACGGGTTATCAAGCATTTACCCGCATTGTTCTCCCGCAGGCCTTGGCCATCGCTGTACCCGTATTTTCCAATCTGGTGCTTGCCATGCTGAAGGATACTTCTCTTGCCTTTACGCTTGGCGTCATGGAGCTGACGGGGAAGGCGCAAACGCTTGGATCGTTAACCCAGCATTTCATCGAGACCTACCTTTCGCTCGCTCTAATTTACCTGGTGATCAGCATGGTCCTGGAACGAATTCTGCTTCTCGCGGAACGAAAGCTGCAGCGGCATATGCGCCCGGATGAAGGAAGCGGCAGCCGGTCTGCCGGCCGCAGAGGATTGTCGCTCGGTCGCCTGTCCGCCAAGCCTCGTCCCGGGCAAGAAGGAGGTGTCCGGTTATGAATCTTGATCCGGGATTTATCTGGACAGCGTTCGTTCAGCTGTTATCCGCCATCCCAACTACGCTGTACATCACCGTCGTCTCGGTCTCATGCGGTTTCGTGATCGGTACGGTTACAGCACTGTTCCGCATGCGCCGTATTCCGGTTCTGTCCCAGCTATCGACGGCCTACGTGACTTTTATCCGTGGAACGCCAATGCTGACCCATCTGCTGTTAATCTATTTCGGCTTGCCGGTGATTGTCGATGGACTGTCGGCTCTGCTGGATCTGGGCTGGAACTCAGCGAAAATTCCGATGATCGCTTTTGCATTCATCTCGTTCTCGATCACCTCCGGCGCTTATATGTCCGAGGTTGTCCGCTTTGGGCTGCAGGCTGTCGACCGCGGGCAGTTGGAGGCAGCCTGGTCTGTTGGTATGACCACTGCTCAGGCCTTGCGCCGCATCGTTTTTCCACAGGCGTTTGCGGCCAGCCTGCCGAATTTGTCCAACTCGGTCATCGGTATGCTGCATGGGTCAACACTGGCTTTTACGGTATCGGTCGTCGACTTGAACGCACAAGCTCAGATCGTAGCTTCAACCAACTGGAAATTTTTCGAGGCATACCTCGCCGCAGCCGTCATTTTCTGGGGATTGACCATTCTGATTGAGCGCATTACCGGGATGATTGAACGCAGGATCAATATGTACAGAAAAGGAGGCGTAGCATGATCCGTCTTAGCGGCATTCGAAAATCGTTCGGACGCAGTGAGGTTCTTAAAGGAATCAATCTGTCGGTCGGCAAGGGTGAGGTTGTGGCTATTCTTGGACCAAGCGGCTCCGGGAAAACGACGCTGCTCCGCTGCATCAATTATTTGGAGCGGCCAAGCGACGGGACCATACACATTGGTGATTTTACTCTGGACTGCAAGCATGCCGGGAAGAAGGAGGTTCATGAGCTGCGTCAGCGCTCGGCGATGGTATTTCAGCAATACAATTTATTTGCTCATAAAACCGCCCTTGAGAATGTCATGGAGGGGCTCATTGTGGTGAAGAAGCTGAACAAGGCTGAGGCTCGTAAGCGCGGAATCCAGCTGCTGGAGAAGGTTGGACTCGACGCAAAGCTTGACGCTTATCCGAGCCAGCTTTCGGGAGGGCAGCAGCAGCGGGTCGGCATCGCAAGGGCCTTGGCCATGGAGCCAGAAGTGATTCTGCTCGACGAACCAACTTCAGCCCTTGATCCGGAGCTTGTAGGGGAGGTGCTTGCAGTGATCCGTCGAATCGCCAGGGAAGGCATTACGATGATCATTGTGACACACGAGATGAGCTTCGCGCAGGAGGTCGCCAATCACGTGGTCTTTATGGACGGCGGGGTGATTGTGGAAGAGGGCAGTCCTGCCGAGCTGTTCGGCAGACCGAAGGAAGAGCGGACAAAGCAGTTTTTGAAGCGGTTGATTCCGGAAGCAAGCTATTCCATCTAGGAGGCAGGAAGCAATGACGATTACAATAAGCGTTTTGGATCAAAGCCCGATTTATGAGGGTGAGACAGGGGCAGAAGCTCTTGCGCATACAGTTGCTTTGGCGCAAAAAGCGGAAGAGCTTGGCTTCAAGCGTTTCTGGGTAGCGGAGCATCACGATTCCGGGCAGCTCGCAGGATCGTCGCCGGAGGTGCTGATCTCTTATTTGCTGGCGAAGACGTCGCGTATCCGCATCGGCTCGGGAGGCATTATGCTGCAGCACTACAGTTCCTATAAAGTAGCGGAAAATTTCCATGTGCTTGCTTCGCTTGCTCCGGGCCGCGTCGATCTGGGTATCGGACGCGCGCCGGGCGGACTGCCGCGCAGTACGCAAGCCCTGCAGCAGAATGTCGTAAATCCGCTATCGCTGACGGATAAACTTGTTGAGCTGCGCAGGTATCTGGCCGTTGAACCGGACGAAGACGGTGCGCTCGCCGGATTGAAAGCAACGCCGATTCCACCGCTGGCTCCTGAGCTTTATCTGCTTGGAGCAAGCAGCGGCAGCAGCGAGCTGGCCGCAAGCCTGGGACTGCCCTACGTATTCTCATTGTTCATTGGCGGCGATGAGCAGGCTGCTGTAGAAGCAGTGCATCAATATCGGACCAGCTTCAATCATGGGGCGGGAACGAAGCCACATGTTATATTGGCGCTGTCCGCTATTGTGGCGGGCACCGATCAGGAGGCACAGAGCCTGATTCCGCCGCAAAGGCTGGTGAAGGTTCATTTGGCCAGCGGACGCACGGTTACGGTCAGCACGCTGGAGCAAGCAGAAGAGTTCGGACGCCAGGCTAGGGAGCCCTACACGATTGAGGAGAAGGAACCGCTGATCACGGCAGGCTCCAAGGAGACCGTTCGCGATAAATTGCTTGCTCTGCGGGAGGCGACAGGTGTTGAGGAGTTTATCGTCACCACCAGCGTGGCGCCGTTCGAACAACGGCTGCGCTCGTACGAACTGCTTAGCGAAGCTTTTGCGGAGGTCAGAGCTTGATGCCGGAAGGGGGAAATGTATGAGCAAGGAAACGGAGGTATGGAGCGCAGCCCTTCTGGCAGGCCGTTTGACGGAAATCCGGAGGGAACTGCACCGCAATCCGGAGCTGTCGAACGATGAGTTCGAAACGACAGCGAGAATCAGAAGATGGCTTGAAGGGGCAGGAATCCGCATTGCGGAATACCCGCTGCGGACAGGTGTCATTGCAGAGGTTGGTGGAAGACACGGGGGGCCTGTTATCGCGCTGCGGGCGGATATTGATGCACTTCCGATTCAAGAGGAGACAGGACTGTCCTTCGCCTCTGCCGTTCCGGGCAAAATGCATGCCTGCGGCCATGATTTCCACACAGCTTCGCTTATTGGGGCCGCCTATTTGTTGAAAGAACGCGAGGAAGAACTCAACGGCACTGTTCGATTGATATTTCAGCCTGCGGAAGAAAAAGCGGCCGGCGCCCGCCAGGTGATTGAAAGCGGCGCTCTCGAAAACGTACGGGCTATCTTCGGCCTGCACAACAAACCGGACCTGCCGGTAGGCACGATCGGCATTAAACAAGGGCCGATCATGGCCGCTGCGGACGGATTTAAAGTGGAAGTGCAGGGAAAGGGTTCGCACGCGGCAGTGCCGGAAGCGGGCATCGATCCCATTGTAATCGCCGCACATATCATTACTGCGTTGCAATCCATTGTCAGCCGCAATGTCAGCTCTCTCGATAGTGCGGTGATCAGTGTAACGAAGCTGCACAGCGGCTCGACCTGGAACGTGATCGCCGACAAGGCTGTGCTGGAGGGAACAGTCCGTACCTTCGATGAGGAAGTGCGCAGCCGAGTGCTGGCCCGCTTCGATCAAGTTGTCGAAGGCGTCGCAGCCGCTTTTGGAACGAGCGCAGCCGTGCGCTGGATTGAGGGGCCGCCTCCGGCTATCAATGATGAAACTTTGGTAGAGCTGGCCTGGCAGGAGGCGGAGCATTTGAGACTTCTGCCGGTTGTCCCCGCGCCATCGCCGGCCGGAGAAGATTTTGCCGTTTACCAGAAGCTTGTGCCGGGCTTGTTCGTATTTTTGGGGACATCGGGCAGTCAGGAGTGGCATCATCCGGCATTTGATCTGGATGAACGCGCACTGCCGGTCGCAGCGGATTATTTGGCCAGCATAGCGATACGCGCTCTGGGTTATTATGCAGAAGGCTCTGGCGGGAAACAGGTATTATAACATATTGCCTGGAAGCGGCAGGAACTACAGAACACATAAATAAGAGCAGCCTCAAAATTCAGGTGATGCTCTTAACATACGAGGAGGATGGAACATGGTGAAGCAGAAACAGCTTAAACTGGGGGCACTCCTGCACGGAGTAGGTGGAGGAACGTCGATGTGGCGTCATCCGGATGCCCGGCCTGACGCAAGTGTTAATTTTGAATTGTACAAACAATGGGTTCAGAAGGCGGAGGAAGGCAAATTTGATCTTATCTTTATTGCCGACGGTTTGTATATTAACGAAAAATCGATTCCCCACTTTCTGAACCGGTTCGAGCCAATCACGATTCTGAGCGCATTGGCCGCTGTCAGCAAAAATATCGGGCTTGTCGGCACATTGTCGACTACGTATAGCGAGCCTTTTACCGTAGCCCGTCAATTCGCCTCCCTGGATATGATCAGCGGAGGACGCGCCGGGTGGAACATCGTTACATCCCCGCTGGAAGGCTCCGCCCTGAACTATGGCGGCAGGGAGCATCCCGAGCATGACAAGCGATATGAGATCGCAACCGAATATCTTGAGGTCACCCGCGGCCTGTGGGATTCGTGGGAGGATGATGCTTTTGTGCGGGATAAGGAAAGCGGGGTGTTTTTCGATCCCGAGAAGCTGCACACTTTGAATCACACAGGCAAGTTTTTCTCCGTTAAAGGTCCCCTGAATATTGCCCGCTCCAGGCAGGGGCAGCCTGTTGTTTTCCAGGCCGGGTCATCCGAGGTTGGCAAAAATTACGCCTCCAAGGAAGCGGATGCGGTATTTACCGGTCATGAGACGCTGGAAGAGGCAGCGGAATTTTATCGGGATGTGAAAGCGCGCGCGGCTGTGTTCGGACGAAATCCGGAGCAGGTGCTGATCTTTCCGGGCATCTCGCCGATCATCGGCAGTACGCCGGAGGAAGCCGAGCGCAAGTATCAGGAGATTGCCGGGCTGGTGACCATTGAGAATGCGCTGAATTATCTGGGCAGATTTTTCGAGCACCATGATTTCTCGCAATATCCGCTCGACGAACCGTTCCCGGATATCGGGGATCTCGGTAAAAACAGCTTCCAAAGCGGTACGGACAAGATTAAAAAGAACGCCAGAGAGCAAGGGCTGACGCTAAGACAGGTAGCGCTGCAAGCCGCGACACCGCGCAGCGGTTTCACCGGAACTCCTGAGCAGGTAGCGGACCAGATTCAGGCGTGGTTTGAAGGGGAAGCCGCTGACGGCTTTATGATTGCATCCGCTGTCCCTACAGGGCTTGAGGATTTTATAGATCAGGTTGTGCCGATTTTGCAGGAAAGGGGCATTTACAGAACCGAGTATGAAAGCGACACGCTGCGCGGCAATCTTGGACTGCCCGTGCCGGAAAACCGCTATACGAGAAAGAAGGCGGTTGCAGGGCAAGCTTAACGTATAAAAAGAGTCCAGTCGCTGATGAGGAGGAGTAAAATGAGCAGGATCGTTTTTATTATTGGGAGCCCGAAGGAGGGCTCCCGTTTGTTCGGACTGACAGACTATCTGGAAGAGCGGCTCGCGTTTGCCGGTTACAGCGTTGCTATCGTATCAGCAACAGAGCTGCCTGCCGAGGAATTGCTGAGAGCCGACTTCAGCCATCCGGCTATCCAGCATGCTGTTGAGTTGATTGAGGAGGCGGATGCCATTGTGATCGCCAGTCCGATCTATAAGGCCACTTATTCGGGGGCGCTGAAAACAATATTGGATCTGATCCCGCAAAAAGGCTTTGAGGGTAAAGCCGTGCTGCCTTTGTTCATTGGACAGTCGGTCATGCATCTGCTTGCTGTTGATTACGCGCTGAAGTCGGTGGTTGCCGCTTTGGGGGGAACCCGCATTCTCGGCGGTGTATTTTCCGTGGATCAATGGGTGAGCCGCTTGGAAGACGGTGGGTTCAAGCTAACGGAGAAACTAAAAGAGCGTCTGGATGAAGCATTTGCCGACCTGGTGGCCGAACTGGGCGGATATGCCCCCAGGAGGCCAACTTTAATGCATTAAAGGAGTTGTGAATCATGACTGGGATTTATGGGTATGCTGGCTTGACGTACATTTTATTTAAGAATATACTGTGCATGTAATAGCACAGAAATTATGAGGAGGAGAGAAGCATGTCCGTTACAGCGTCGTCCCAACCCGTGGAGCAGCAGTTTTTTAACGTTATTCAAGAGCGGCGGTCCGTCCGCAGCTATGATTCCGAAGTAAAGATCTCACGGGAGGAAATGAACGAAATCTTGCAGCAAGCTGCGTTGGCTCCTTCAGGCGCCAATCTGCAGCCGTGGCGTTTTCTCGTCATCGACTCGCAGGAGCTGAAGCAAAAACTGCTTCCGATCGCCTTCAATCAACAGCAAGTGATTGAGGCTTCAGCTGTCATTGCGGTACTCGGGGATTTGGAATCCTATAAATTAGCCGAGAAAATCTACGGTATGGCGGTTGATGCGGGTTACATGCCTGCAGAGACAGCTAAATCGTTCGTGGAACGCTATCAAGGGATGTTCGCGAGCATGCCTCAAGAGACGGTTCTCCAAAAAGTATCTATTGACGGTGGATTGGTATCCATGCAGCTTATGCTTGTCGCCCGCGCTAAAGGCTATGATACGGTCCCGATGGGCGGCTATGATCAGGCCAAATTTGTAGAAGCGTTCGATATTCCGGAGAGATACGCCCCTATTATGCTCATCGCCATCGGTAAGGCGGCAGAGCCGGGACACCCGACGTTAAGATTGCCCATTGAAGATGTCGCTTTCTTCAACGAAATGCCTAAGGCTTGATATAAATTCAAGCAATAAGAAAAAACGCTAAGCCGGTCACATTCGAGGGCTTAGCGTTTTTTTCGTTAAAATGTTGACGGGATCCCTTCTTGCTTAAAGCGAATCCTGGGAGCCCCTTTGGTTTTGACCAAAAAACCGAAATCGGTGCTTGACCGGGGGAAAAGGTGCGAGTGCGTAAAAAAGCACGAAATTCTAACGGTTGTGAGCGGCGTTATTTGGGTGAAAATGGGGGGCTACAAAATGTAACGGTTGCCAGTAAGCTTATTTCGCTTTTTTGTAGGTAAAGGGGCTGATTCGCCTAAATAAGCGCACATACAACTGTTAGAAAAGAAATCTTCCTTTTCTCGGCCGGATAAGCGCTCTGATAACCGTTAGCAAAGAACTGTACCGGTTAGATCGATCATCCGAGGCAAGCCCATGGGTCAAGCACCGATTTCTAGATTGAGCCAATTATAATCAATGAAATTTCGGGGGTATCAGCGATTGGAGGAATGCTTCGTTCTCGGAGCGCCTCACAACCTGCGAAAGAACGCAAACACTACAGAGGCCGCTGCTTTGTCACTCCAAAGAGGCGCTGCTCCTCATAGGCAAAATAAGCATCCGCCAAAATATTCACGCCTCGTACGATTTGCTCCTCGTTCACATAGCTGAAGCAGAGCCTGGCATATTGATAGCCTTTAGGGTTTGCAAAAAAGCTTTTTCCGTCCACAAAGCTGACACCCCGCTCGGCCGCATCCCGCAGAAAATCACTCGTATTGACATGCTCGCCGAATTGCAGCCATATATAGAAGCCGCCTTCAGGCAAATGAAACGTCACATGATCTCCGAAGCTCGATTGCACTGCCTCCACCATAACATCCCTCTGCTCACTGTAATGCAGGATAAGCTGGTCCACATGCTCCTGAAAAGCAAAACCATCAAGTAACTGCGCCAAAATCTCCTGTGTAAACACACCGATGCTGCCGCCAAGATTCAGGAGTCTTGCTTTTTCAATCACACGTTTGTCCGCGATCATCCATCCCAGACGCAGACCGGGACCAATGATTTTGGAAAAGGTGTTCAGGTAGATGACCCTCTCCGGAATCAGCGTATAGAGGGGAGGGAATTTGCGGCCGCTAAAATTAAGCTCCGAGTAGGCATCGTCTTCGACAATAAAGAAATTATACGTCTCTGCCAATTGTGCCAGCCTTCTGCGCCGTTCATTCGATAAAGTGACACCTCCGGGATTGTGGTAGGTTGGCATCGTATAAACAAATTTGGGAATAGGCTTATTATTGCGGCGTGCTTCGAGCAGAGCATTTTCCAGCAAATCGACGCGCAGCCCATCCTCATCAATAGGAAAAGAGGTGATTACCGCCTCTGCCGTGCGAAACGCTTGCAGGGCACTGAAGAAGGAGGGGGATTCCACCCATACATGATCCCCTGGATCGAGCAGCATCCTGGCCGCCAAATCAATGCCCTGGGTCGAACCATAGGTGACCATAATCTGATTCAATTCGGCCTTGATTCCGTGCACGGGTGAGCGATTTTGTATCCATTCAAGGATTTTGCGCGGGCCGCCGGAGCCGGAATATTGCAGCGCTTTTCTTCCATGCTGCGCTACAGCCTCGTAAGCCGCACGGGACAGCTGCTCAATGGGAAATAAATGCGGTGCAGCAAAGCCGAAGGATAAATGAATATGATCCGGCTTCGTGACGGTTGTGCTGCCGATGGACGGCGTGGCAGGAATTCGTTTGGCAAATGAAAATAAATCGAATGGCGTGGACATCCTTTCACCCGCTTTCACAAAGTTATAATTAAATAGAGTAGGTCATTTTTCTGGACTGTAAAAGCTCTGTCTCGCGTGCGTCCCTGTTTAACACTCGATCCAGGATGTGATTCTCATAGTAAACGAAGGTGCTGTCCCGTTCTCTCGGTCGAGCCATACTTACCTTGATATCCATCGCGATTTTTCCATCCTCGATCAGAAGCACACGGTCCGCCAGGGTTACGGCTTCACTGACATCATGTGTGACGAGAATGGCGGTAAACCCTTGCTCCAGCCACAGCCGTTCAATCAATTGCTGCATTTCAATGCGGGTTAACGCATCAAGCGCACCAAGCGGTTCATCCAACAGCAGCAGCCGAGGCCGGCTTACGAGTGCCCGCGCCAGAGCAACCCGCTGTTTCTGCCCTCCGGACAGCACTCTTGGCCAATCGCCTCCGCGTTCCTCCAGCCCAACCCATGCGAGCGCCTCCGCGGCACTTGTTTTGTCATTGCCCGCGGCGGCGATACGAACGTTATCAAGCACCCGTTTCCAGGGAAGAAGACGCGCCTCCTGAAACAGAACGCGCGTATCTTCATGCATTGTCCCGACGTTTTGGTCATCAAGCTGGATGGAGCCGGCAGAAGGCTGATCAAGACCCGCGATTAAGCGTAGCAGCGTGCTTTTGCCGCAGCCGCTCCGGCCTACGATGGCGATAAAATCCCCTTGCTCGATCGTAACATTCACGTCCGTTAAAACCGGATGCTCGTCAAACTGTTTCGATACCTGGTGGATATGAATGTGAGATCCGTTTGTTGTCTGAGGCATGTTACTGTCTCCCTTCACCCATTATCGTGACGCATAATTCGGATTCCACTGCAGCCACCATTTTTCCAGCAGCTTCGCTGCACTGTCCGACAGTTTTCCCAAGAGCGCATAGATCAGGATGCTGAGTACGATGACATCCATCTGAAAAAATTCACGGGCATTCATAGCCATATATCCCAAGCCGGAATTGGCAGCCACCGTTTCGGCGACAATCAGCGTGAGCCACATGATGCCAAGGGCATAGCGGACGCCGACAAGAATGGAAGGGAGGGCACCCGGCAAGAAAATATGCAAATAGAGGCTGAAGCGCTTGAGCCCGTATACCTGCCCCATCTCGATCAACCCCGGATCAATGGAGCGGATGCCGTGGAACGTGTTTAAATACATGGGGAAAAATACACCGAGCGAGACCAGTATCAGCTTGGCGGGCTCCTCAATCCCGAACCAGATAATGACCAGCGGAATCAGTGAAAGATGAGGGATGGTGCGAATCATCTGGATGGATGAATCGGTCAGCTTTTCGGCTGTGCGCCAGAAGCCGTTGATCAATCCGAGCAGAAAGCCGAGGCCACCGCCGATCAAAAAACCGCTGAAAGCACGCCTGGAGCTAATCCCGATATGAGTCAACAGCTCGCCGGATTTCAGCATGCCGATAAAAACGTTCAATACCTGAAGAGGCTGAGGCAGCACATTATTGGCAATGATCCCCGTGCCGGTGAGCGTCTGCCAGGCGAGCAGAATGAGAAGGGGAATGATCCATGGGGCAACCCTCTGGAAATAGGGTTTTGCTTTAGAGGTTTTCAATTTGCTGACTCTCTCCTTTCACAAAGTTACGATTCTACTCAGATTCCGCCGTGATTTGCTGTAACTCTTCTTCAAACTCCCTGCTCCAAATGGAGCTGACGTCCAAGTCACTCTTTAAAAGACCAAGTCCGGCTAACGTATCCGCAACCTCCTGTTGGGAAGCGATCGCTTTTTCGAAGTCGGAGGAGAGTTTGGAGGGCTGCTGCGCTTCTCCAAGCTTCAGCGTATTGAGCGCCTGCTCGACAGGCTGCTTGGTGTTGGCTGCCGTTATTTCGGCCCACTGCTGCTGATTGCTGCGCGTCCAGGCATAAAATTTGTTCAGTCGGGTCAAATAATCGACGATAGCCGCATGTTTTGCCGGGTCACTTATCGCTTCGGGGGTGGTCTCATACAAGAAATTTCCGGATAAAATGTCTTTCGCGCTCGCCAATTCCGTCGCCCCGTTCTGATGAGCGGAAATAATGGCGTTGCCATAGCTTGCCAGCGCGTCCACTTTGCCGCTGATTAATGCGCTTAAACCATCCGACGTCGATAATGGCACGGCTTCGATATCCGACCAGGACAAGCCAGCTGCCTCCAGCATTTTCGCGAGGAAATAATGAGCCGTTGTGGCATTGACATAAGCTACCTTTTTACCCTTCAGGTCCGCCACACTTTTGATCGACGAGCCTTTCGGAATGACAAGCTCCTGGTTCAGAGTGGTCGATTCGAAAGAGGCGATGATTTTAAAATTGCCCCCGTTTGCCGCCTGGGAAGCGAACAGAGGAGGGATCTCACTGGTGGAGCCCAGATCAATATTGCCCGCAGCCATCGCTTCGAGCTGCAAATTGCCGCCCTGGAACACGCTGTACTGCACTTTGTAAGGGGTATCGCTCAGACCCGCTGCTTTAAAGCCAAGCTCCAAATTGCTCCAACCTGTCTGGCCGACACGCAGGGTCACTGTGCTTAGATCTATAGAAGTCGAGGCTTCGTCTGATGATCCTGCCAATGGGGCGGAGGAAGCCGTCGTAGCGGCCTTCGAATCCTCCGTGGAGCCGGAGTTACTGCCGCAGCCGGCGGCGAATAGAAGAATAATTAAGGAAATTGAGGCAAGGGAGGCCAATGTTTTGACTTGAAGCACCGGGATTCCACCTTTCTTGTGTACGTTCATTCTATGATTTCGCAAAAACGGCTTCCTCTTGAATACGCTGCCCCCACTGATCCGCTTGCTGGATGGCTGCGGCAAGACTGGCTTCATTCACGTCAAAGCTCAGACCTTGTGCTGTTTCTTCACGCAGATGAACTCTTTGGGCGATGTCAGACACGATACTTGGCGTGACTTCGGTGATCCCTAATCCACGGAGCGTGACCGGGAGCTTCAGGCTGTGAAGCCACGCCGCCAGCTCACCGATTTCATGTTCTGCCCGCCCTTCCAGCACCGTTTGTGCAAGCAGCCCGAAAGCGACCTTTTCGCCATGCAGCGTGCCTGCGGTCTGCGGGAAAAAAGTCAAGCTGTTGTGTATAGCATGAGCGATACCGGCACGGGGCTTTACACCCTGCACCGTTCCGGCGAGACCCGCAAGGACGAAGACATCATTAACCGTCTCCGTAAGGGCCGGGGTTACTTCCCTGCTTCCGGCCGTTTCATATGCCGTCAAAGCGTGACGGCGCAGCCGGTCGAGAGCCAGCCTGGCCGTTTGGGTTGCGATTTGCACATCCAGCCCGTCAGGCTCGTCGCTCAAATTCACGGCGATTTCATACCATTTCACAATGGTGTCGCCAATTCCTGAGGCTAAATAACGTTTGGGAGCAGCAGCCAGCACCCGTGTGTCTGCAAGCACCAATATCGGCGAATGCTCATTCGCCAAATAGCCCGAGAAGCGCCCCAGTTCGTCGTAGAGGATGGAGACAGCCGCCCAGGATGCGCAAGTAGCCGCTACAGTTGGCACGGTAACAACCGGCAGATGAAGCCTGCCAGCGATCGCCTTGGCAAGATCAAGGGCCTTGCCTCCGCCGACGCCAATGACTACATCTGTTGGCTGCGCCGCAGCTTTGGCGGTATATTCTTCAATTTCCGCTGCCGTAACCTTCCCGCCGAACAGGGCGGTGGTGCGGGTAATTCCCGCTTGCTCCAGGCTTTCGAGAAGCGCGGGACCTGCCGCCTTCAGAGCTTTTTGGCCTGCAACAATAAACGCTTTCTTGCCGTAGGGCGCAATCAATGAACCGCTTTTTTGCAAAAGATTAGGTTCATTCCAATAATGATGAGGCGCTTTCAAGGTGAGCATATTTCGTTCACTCCTTTTTCATCGATCAACTCGTAAATATGATTATTCCTATGGGTCAAGTGGAATATATTGAAACCCTATCATCAGCAGTTCTGTGACGTCTAATTGATGTTTTCAATACAAGCATAGATCGATTCTATTAGTCAGATTGGAGCAAGGCTGGTAAAGTCGGTGTATAACCAAGTAAACTGGTGGGGAGAGAAGAAAGAAGTCATTTCTGGGATGCAATAGCCAGTTCATTTCAAGGCTGAATTGATAAGGAGGAAATTAAATGAGTCAGGTTGATATTGAGGCATACCTTGATACACACAGTAAGCTGGTTGAAGCGACAGCAGGATTAAATCAAGAACAATTGACATGGAAGGCGGCCCCGGAATCATGGAGCGTTACCGAGGTGCTGGCTCACCTTGCCGATCACAGTATCGTCGTCTCTTTCCGGGTTCGCGATACACTGGCAGGCACAACGGTCAGGCTGCCGGCTTTTGATCAAGATGCGTGGGTGAGCGGGCAGAAAGCAAATGACGGCCAAGCGGCCGACATTCTGGCATTATTCGAACATCAGCTTCAATACAACGCCCTTCTGTTTCGACGTCTGACCGACGAGGATTGGGAGAAGACCGCAGTGAATGCCAAGGGAGATACCGTGCGGGCCGCCGATATCGTTGCCGGTTTTACGAAGCATGTCCACCATCATCTCGGACAAATCGAGCGTATTAAACAGGCATCCGCCGCCGCACTCTCGCAGAAGGTAAAGCTGCATGAGTGAAATGATCTGTCTTGCTGTGCCGGGGGATGCCGAGAGGCTGCATCAGGCACTAAATTCTTAATTTCCGATTGACATACACGGTTATAGCGCTTAAAGTATAGGATAATCAACCGGTCAACCGGAGACCTGCAAGGCGTACAACCCAGAAAGATACATGGGCTTGCTATGCTTTGAAGGTCTCTTTTTGCTTCAGAACGATAATCCTACTCTGATTTGATCAGGAGAAATGCCCATGAATATCGAGAATATTGAAGCTTTTGTCTATGTATATCATTATGGCAGCTTTAACAAGGCAGCGGAAATATTGTTCCTGTCGCAGCCTTCCGTCACCGCAAGAATTCAAACCCTGGAACGGGAGCTGGACTGCCGCTTGTTTGACCGACTGGGCAAGCAGGTGCAGCTGACTGAGAAAGGAAGGCAGTTTCTGCCGTACGCACAGCAGGTGCTGCAGATTTACCAAAAGGGGAAGCAGCATATCCAGAAGCAGGGGACGATTCCAAATGAGCTGCGGATTGGATGTACTGTATCTGTCTCCAATTATATTATTCCGGAGCTGCTCCCCAAGCTGAAAGAGGAATATCCGGGGCTGCAAATCAAAGTGACGACGGCCGGTACAGACGACATTGCAGCAAAAGTGTTGAATAGGGAGCTGGATATCGGTTTTGTCCGCGGTATAAGTCATCCGTACCTGCAATCCGTGAAATATTATGAGGACCCGATTCGCCTCTACACGTCTGCGGATCATCCTCTTGCCCGAATGGGGGCGGTATCGCTGGACAGGATTGCAGATGAACCGTTCGTCTTCTTTGAATGCGGCGCGCTGGATTGGCTACGGATTCACCGTGTTTTCCAATCCCTGAACAAACCTCCTGCCATTCAGATTCATACCGATAATGCGGAGACAGCGAAGCAGCTTGTGCTGAACAAAGCCGGGATCTGCTTCCTGCCAGGGGTATGTGCACGCAAAGAAGTGCGGGAGGGGCTTCTTTCGCCGATCGATGTCGCCGAAGTGACAGGGGTTGCGCTGCAGACGAATGTCATCAGCCTGAACGGAGAGCATTCGGAAATTGTGCAGTACATCATCTCCAACCGTTTTTTCCAGGATGAAATACGTGAAATCAGTGCCGTCAAAGGGTAGTTGCTTAGCCTGCAGCGTTTGTTGCGGGTTTTCTTTTTTTCGGTTATATTTTGGAAAACTACGAGAATTATCCAGATAAAGTATGCTGGATGAGCAGCGCGCCAAAGGACGAATTTTTGCCAACGGCCGCTTCGCAGACGGATGGGGAGGCATGGTCATTTACCAATCCGAGACCCTTGCTGAAGTACGGGAATGGGTGGAAAATGATCCTTACGTAACCCATCAGGCAAGACGCTTCGAAATCCATGAGTGGGAAATGGTGCATTAAACCGCTGCATCTAACCTGATCCATACGGGCATAATGAGACCAATATTGTATACATATGAGGTGCTTTCCTTATGCCCAAAAATTGCGATGCCGCCCCCGTAAAAACAGAGTTGAAAAAATATCTGAATCTGATCGCCCAGGACATCCTTCGTCTCACGGAAGCCATTGATCATGAGGGAGAATGCCATTTATCAGAATTCGAAAAAATTGGCGACTCCTACAAAAAAGCGGAGTCACTGGCTGCATCGTTTTATCTGCAGTGTTATTTATCCGCTTTTACAATGAATTACGAAGCCTTGTCCATCACCATTCAGGATCTAATGAACCGCAGGCACGGCGCCCTGATTGTCATTCAGCGCAATGATTCATTAGAGGGGATGATCCACTCAGGTATACCGATTGGCGCAACCGTTACTTTTTCTTTGTTGGAAGCTATCTTTTATCCGGGAAATCCGCTGCATGATGGTGCGATACTGATCCATAATGACATTATTGTGTCTGCCGCCAATGTATTGCCTTTATCCAGCCAAATCGTGGTTGACCAAAAGCTGGGCACGAGGCACAGGGCCGCATTGGGGCTCACGGAGCGATCAGACGCTGTGGTACTGGTCGTATCCGAAGAAACGGGCAGGGCTTCCTTTGCTTATAAAGGAACGCTTCATCCCGTCAGCGGACTTGAAGCCTTGGATGAAATCGAAATATGACGGACAACAGGACGGGATGATGTATGAAAAAAATAGGTCTGGTCTTAGGCGGCGGAGCCGTTCGGGGGCTGGCGCATTTAGGGGTGCTAAAATCGTTGGAGAAGCACGCGATTCCCATTCACTGTATCATTGGAACCAGCATGGGAGGGGTTATTGGCGGGCTTTTCGCTGCGGGTATTTCCGTAAGTGAGATTGAGCATACGTTTATACATACTCCAAAATATCGGTTTATTGATGTTGGCATATGGCAGCGGGGCCTGCTTGCTGGAAACGGGATCATTCAAGTGATTGGGGATTTGTTGGAGAAACAGAATAAAGCAGGGTTGAAAATTGAACAATTCCCCATCCATTTTAAAGCGATCGCGGTGGACTTGATGGAAGGCAAACAGATTGTTTTGGACAAAGGTGATCTTGGAACAGTGCTGCGAGCGACTTCGGCTTTTCCGGGGGTGTTTGCCCCTTTAATGCTAAACGATCAAATGCTTGTGGATGGCGGGGTGCTGAATAACTTGCCAATTCCGGACATGCGAAAAGAAGATGTCGATTTCATTATTGCGGTAGATGTAGCCCGCGAACATGAAAAGAAACCTCCACGCAACATGATTGAAGTGGTCTATCGCTCTTATAGCCTGATGACGGCGGAACGCAAGCATAACAGCCTGCATATGGCCGATCTCGTCATTCGCCCTGAAGTAGGCCAATATGCGGCCTTTGATTTTACCAAAATAAAGGAATGTATTGCTGCGGGCGAAGAAGCCGCCGAATCCCTGATCCCTGAAGTAACACGGATTATTGCAGAAGGGTGAACGGAGAAGAGGACAGAGCCAGAAAAAGCTCCATCCCCTATAACAAACTACCATTCCGTTATGTCATATGCCCCGCATTGAAATAATGAACGAATCTAAACTATGAATTTAAGATGATTTTTAACTTCTGACAGCACTCCTGCAGCTCAGACACCTGTTCCAGAAAGAGCAATAAGGCTTTGACATGAGCGGTTTCGTGTAATGTTTCGGCCAGTTCGGCTTGCAGCTTCTCTAAAATACTGAAGTAATCATTTTTTTCTGCTTCCTGCCGATCAACATTTCCTATAACAGTGTACATATGCTGCAAAATCGAATCAATCTCCTGCCATTGGCTCCGTGGCCTTCCTTGTTCCTCCACAGAAGGCTTCCACATGATTTCATGATGATGATCCGGGTTGGTCATTCCCTGCAGCAGGATGTCTGTAATGCTCATGACAAAATCAGCCAGCAGCTGATGTTCGGAAGCATGGAACTCCTGACCACTCATTCGCACATAACTGATGATCATGCTTTTGATGACAAAAATAATATCGTAATAATAGTCGCTCCATTTTTCCCCGTACAGGTTCAACATCAGGTCCAGAATCCGGTTGGATAAACTGTTCTCCAGACTGTCTACAGCGTGCGCAATCTTCTCATCGGTCGAACCAAGCAGCGGTACGGAAAAAATGAGTAGATGCATTTTGTTCTGATAGACACGCTCAAGCACGATCACAAAAAATTGGGTCAACTTCTCGCGGGGAGACAGCCTGGAGTTCAGATATACCTTTTCCAGATCCTTCTCCATGTCCTCCTGAACAAAAGCAATCGTGCCCTGCAGCAGCTCTTCCTTGCTTTTAAAATATTTGTAAAAAGACGCCTTCACCATACCGCTTTGACGGGCGATCTCATCCACGGAAGTGGCCTCATAACCTTTCTCGGAAAACAGGGAAAGGGCAGCCTGAATAATATCTTCGCTGGTTACTTTTTTCATGGTCCCTCACTGAAAATAAAGATTTATATGGTAACATCATGCTGAACGTTCGCTGTTTCTTTTCCCGCCTGCCTTCTCAATTTGAATTTGGCGACAAGCAGATACAGCGAAGGCACGACAAACATGGTGAGCAGAGTGGAGTACATTAAACCAAAAATGATAGTAAAAGCCAACGGCCTGAACAGCAGCTCACCAATGGTTGCAATCGGAATCATGCCTACAATGGCCGTTACAGAGGTGAGCAGAATGGGACGGAATCGGGCATGGGTGGCCCCAATCACCGCTTCTTCCAGTCCGGCGCCTTCCTGGCGCGCGTCCTCAATGAACTCCAGCAGCACAATTCCGTTACGCACAACAATGCCCGCAAGTGCCGTCAATCCCAGTATGCCCATGAAGCTGATCGGCATGTCCAAAATGAACAGTCCCAGGAATCCGCCGGCCGCCGCCATATAAACCGTCGTCATGATGATGACTGGAGCGGAGAAAGAATAGAACTGCAGGAAGATCAGCAGGAAAATCAGGAAGATCACGACCACATATAGCTTTGCTATTTCGGACAACACATCATTCTGTCCATCCACCTCACCGCCAATGTCCCAGCTGTATCCGGGCGGGAATGTAGTATTTTGCAAATTGTTGCGTATTTCCCGCATCACTTCGTTGGCAGTGCGGCCGTATAAATCAGCATCGACGGTAACTGTTCGCTTTAGATTATAATGATTTATTTGCTGGGTTTCAAAAGACGGCTTCATCTCTGCCAGCTGTGTGAGCGGAATTTGTGTTCCAGCCGCATTGGTCACATGTAGCTGCTGAAACAGAACCTCAGGGTCTTCATCAGGCTTGCCAAGCGTCATCTTCATTTGAATGAGATCGCTGCCTGTATCAAATTCGCTGAACTGCAGTCCGTTGCCCAGCAGCAGCAGGGTATTGCTCAGGCTGTTGTAGCTGACTTTATAATGATCCATAGCCTGTTTATCCACCTGAAAATCCAGGGTATAGCTTTCATTCTCCATAGTGTGGTGTACGTTCTGAGCACCGGGCGTGCCCATCACTTCCTGTTTGACGGAATCTGCCAGGCTCTGCAGCTGAGGCAGAGCATTGCCGGAGATCCGGATGGAGACCGGCTTGCCGAGCGGAAGCCCCATCTCGGGAATTTTGAGTGTGATGGACTGACCCGGAAAACGATCCTCCAGCTCGGCCGACCATTCCGCTACGGCTTCAACTGCCTTAAACTTTCCTTCGACACCGACCACTGCAACCTGTCCGACTGTAGGACCGGTCCGGTCATCGGCGGTCATGTCCTGAAACAGCATGGGAGCGCTGCCGCCTGCCGCATAAGTCACGGTCCGGATATTCGGCTGCTGCTGTATCCAACCGGCGATGTCGGCTGTAATGTCCCGGGTCTCTGCAATGGAAGTGCCCACAGGTGTCCGCACATTGATGCTTATCTGCGGATCCTCCGTTTCCGGGAAAAGATCCAGCGGAATCAAAGCAAGCAGGCCATATAACAGGGTGCTGATCAGCAGTCCGCCTGCCGCATAGATGGCAGGACGTTGAATCACCTTCGGAATAAGCTTGCCGGAATAGAAGTTGCGCAGGCCATCAATTTGTCTGCCCAGCAGTCCCGATGGACGGGGAGCTTGCTCTGTTTTCGTATTGTGCTGGCGCTTTGTTCCGTACCATTCCCTGAAAATGGGGATGATGGTCAGCGACATCAGCATGGAAGCCAACAGGGTAAAGATAACCGCGTAAGGCAGCGGTTTGGCAAACGAACCGGCATCCCCTGTTAAAAAGAGCAGCGGGCCAAAAGAGGCTGCAGTAGCCAGTGTAGCTGTTAAAATAGAGATGGCAACTTCCTTGGTCCCGCGCAGAGCTGCTTCTGCAGGAGATTCTCCAAGCGTCTGCAGTCTTCGTTCAATATTGTCATTGACAACCACCGCGTCATCCACCAGAATGCCCATGACAATAATTAAGCCGATGACAGTAACCTGATTGAGCGTAACACCAAGCAGCGGCAAAATAATGAGCCCGATGGCGATGGAAATGGGGATGGCCAGCGCCACAAACGAAGAAGTCACAAGGTTCAGTCCCAGCGTACATATGAGAATCACGGAAGCTATAGCAAACATCATTTCCCGTGACAGATGATGGAAAATATCCGCTACGCGATCCGTCTGTGAAAATAGGGTTTGCAGCTGAACATGCTGAGGCAGGGTTTCTTTTAAAATGATCACCTCTTCATTGACCTTTTCAAAAATCTTCTCCACATCAGCCCCTGTATTCCCCATAATCGTCAGAATGACCGCAGGCTTGCCGTTATAATAAGCCAGATAATCGGATTGGCTGTGGGAGAGTAATACAGTGCCGACATCCTCCAGATATACCGGGGTCCCATCAGCGGTTTGCTTGATCATAATTCGGTTCAAGTCTTCCGCACTTTGCGACTGGTCCACATTCAATTGATAGGTCAGTTCATTGTAATCCAGGTCTCCAAGCGGACTGCGTTCATTTTCATTTTGCACCGCCTGCATGAATTGTTCCCAGCTAATCTGATACTGCTGCAGCCTGGCCGCGTCAATTTGGATTCGCACTTCCTGATCCGGAAGCCCCTGAACGATAATTTGGGAGACACCGTCAACCGTACTGAGCTGGTCTTTCCATTTCTGCACCAGATCATGCAGCTTATACAGCTGCTCAGCTGAACCGGCTGTGATGGCGTACGAATGAATGAATGTTTTATTCAGGTTTTCATGGATGACCGGCTTCTGTGCATCTTCGGGGAGTGCAGAGTCGATATCATTGATTTTTTGCCTGATTTCCTCCCAGACAGCTTTGGCATCCGCCGTGCCTTCCGTTTCAATACGGATGGTGGACATCCCATATGCGGAGGTGGATTCCAGCGTCTTAATGTTTTCCGCTTCTCTGAATTCCTGTTCCAGCGGAGTGGTAATCTCCCGCTCAACCTTTTCCGGGGACGCTCCTGGATACATTGTTGTGACCACGGCCGTTTTTTGGATAATATTAGGCATTTCCTGTCTGGAAAGCTGAGTAAGCTCGAAGATCCCAAAACCGATAGCCATAACAAAGATGAAGACAGTCAGCTTCCGCTTGCGGATAAAATATTCAATCATGGGCTTGTTCCTCCACAGGCTGAACGGTTAAACCGTCATAAATGGAGCTGGCGCCTGTCGTGACAATAACGTCTCCAACGGAAAGGCCGTCCGTAACTTCCAGCTTATTGCCGGTCAACTCGCCGATTTTCACTACCGTTTTTACAGCCTTATTGTTTACAACTTTAAATACATAAGTCTCATTACCGCTGTTAAGGACAGCTTTGGCAGGGATCAGGAGCTTCTCGCTTTGCTGAGTGCCGAGACCCGCTTGAACCACCTGGCCCGGCGCCCAGTCATGCTTGGGATTCGAAACTATAACCTCCACATTGATGGAGCCTGTATCGGAATTGGTAGCCGGGTATATTCTGCCGACCGTTCCTTCCCGTTCCTGACCGTACAGGGTCAGGCTCACTTTATCCCCTTTTTTCCATTGATTAATCTCATGATCCGGCACGGGCAGCAGCACCTTTAATTTGTCGATTTGTCCGATCCGGTAAGCGGTTTGTCCAGAAGGGGCCAGTTCACCGACAGTCACGTTTTTTTCCAAAATCACCCCTGATATTGGAGACTTCAAAGAGGTTTTGGACAGGGAAAGCTCAGCTTCCTTTTTAGCCACGATTGCTTGCTCATACTGAGCGGAAGCCTGGTCGTGCGCTGCTTCAGCCTGCTGCAGTGTAGCGGCAGCAGATGCTTTTGCGGCCTGGGCCTGCTGAACTCCGGATTTTGCCGTTTCCAGGTCCTCCTTGGTAGCTCCTTCTTCCAGCAGGGACAGGGCATTTCGCGCATCTTCCACATCCTTGGAAGCATTCGTGAGCGCAAGCTGTGCTCGTTCCTGTTCGTCCTTAGTGGCGACTCCTTGTTCATAGAGCGATTGTACACGGGCTGCATCCGTCCTGGATTTAGTCAGTGCCGCCTGCGCTCGTTCCACCTTGGTACGGGCCTGGTCAAGCTCCTGTTGCCTTGCTCCTTTAACAGTTTTGTTTAATGAAGCACTGGCAGAAGAAATCTGAGCCTCGGCAGAGGATATGGAGGCTTTGGCGCCAGCCATCGCGGCAACGGCATTTTTGATGCCTGACTGGGCCTCGGCAATGGAATTGTTTGCTTGTTCCAGCTGAAGCACATAATTTACGCTGTCCAGTTTGGATAACACCTGATTTTGAGTGATCGCATCTCCAACCTCAAAGGAAGCTTTCTCAACTAAGCCCGATAACTCGAAAGCGACGGATACTTCTTTATAAGCTTCGAGCGTACCGGAAAGATTTTTGACGGCGGATACCGATTGTTTCTGGACCGTTGTGGTTGCAACATTCGCTCCGGTCGCATCATCGGTGCTGGTTTCTGTGGAACCTGACGACGAGCATGCAGAGCTGGTTAGCAGCATTGCGCCAATCACTAAAAGGTGAAGGTTGCGTTTTAACAAAATGATCTTCCTCCCGAAAAATAAACTTATAAGTATAATAATAAACTATACAGTTTAATTAAAGGGATTATAGATTTTTGAAGGCAGGATTGTCAACTGGAGGAGGAGTAACGGGATGATCTAAAATGCCCAAAACGTCTGCGACGCAAAAGTTATCTTATAAAAGAATTCACTTGAAAAAGACCGTCCAGACGGTTTATAATCATAAGGGGGTGATAAATAATGAGCTTAACAAAAAAAGAATTAAAAAGAGAACTAATTCTTAAAACTGTTTCACAGATTGTGCATGAAGAGGGGGTGGAAAAATTAACCTTGGAGGCTGTTGCTAAAAGAGCGGGCATAAGCAAGGGCGGATTATTATATCATTTTCCCAGTAAAGATGCTTTGATTTTAGGTATGATTGAACAGTTGTCCAATCAGTTTGTTGAAGAATTTAACAGGAGAGCTGAAGCTGATCCACATCCCAAAGGAAAATGGACGCGATCTTACATTGAAACATCACTTTTTGGAAATAACGATGAGAACAATCTATACACTGCTCTCTCAGCTGCCCACTTCACGAATCCTGAAATGCTCGAACAGCTGCGGGCAGAATATTCCACAATTCAGAACAAGATTGAAAATGATGAATTTGACCCTGTGCGCGCTACGATGGTCCGTTTAGCAATTGATGGTCTGTGGTTAGCGGAAATGTTTGGTCTGGCACCTCCCAAAGCAGAGCTAAGACAAAAAGTTGTTAAAGCGTTACAGGCAAGTGTAGAGGAGGATGAATAATGGCATATCTTTTCTTGGCAATCTCTATTATTGGTGAATTGATTGGAACATCGATGCTTAAAGCGTCGGAAGGTTTTAGTAAGTTATATCCAACAATATTTACTATCGCTGCGTTCGCTGTCTCTTTCTTTTGTCTTTCTTTAACTCTCAAAACGCTGCCCTTAAATATGACTTATGCTATCTGGTCAGGTGTAGGCGCGGTTGCCACGGTGCTGATTTCGGTACTGATCTGGAAAGAAAAAATCAATACAGGCAGCATTGCAGGCATTGCTTTAATCGTGATTGGGGTTGTCATTTTGAACTTATTCGGTGCAGGCCATGGTGAGGCAAACGATACAAAAAAAGCAACAAGTTCAGTTATTCAAAATAAAGAATAGAAAGATCCTCCAAAGAAGGCTTCTACATGATTATACTTTCCTGCTGTGTCCGCTATAATGGAGGGAGTGATTGAGGAAAGGAATGTCATTATGAAAAAAGTCATCGTCATTGGAGCAGGAATTCTCGGGGCATCGACAGCGTACCAGCTGGCCAAAATGGGGGCGGACGTGCTGATAGTGGACCGTCAAGATATAGGACAGGCTACGGATGCCGCCGCAGGCATCATTTGCCCATGGCTGTCCCAGCGGCGCAATCAGGCATGGTACCGGTTGGCCAAGGCAGGCGCGCGTTTTTACCCCGGGCTGATCCAAGAGCTGCAAAGTGAGGGGGAAACCGAGACTGGTTATGCTCAAGTGGGTGCACTCAGCATTCATGACGATTTGGAGAAAATCAGCAGGATGGTGGAGAGGGCGCAGCTCCGCAAACCGGATGCACCGGAAATCGGTGACATCACCCGGCTTGATGAACAAGCAACTCTTGAATCGTTCCCTCTGCTAGCGGAGGGTTATTCCTCTGTACATATCAGCGGCGCCGCCCGTATCGATGGCCGTGCACTGCGTAACGCGCTGCTGCGGTCTGCCCAAAGAAACGGAGCCGTCCTGCTCCACGGGGATGCCAAGCTTGAATATGAGTCAAACCGTGTCACAGGAGTTGCTGTTGGTGCAGACAGCTTCCCGGCAGACGAAGTCATCGTTTGTGCGGGCGCATGGGCTAATCCATTGCTGCAACCGCTGGGCATTGATTTTAAGGTTCGTTTTCAAAAAGCGCAAATCATGCATCTGCAGGTGCCTGATCGTCCGGACACCGGCAGCTGGCCTGTGGTCATGCCGCCTTCCGATCAATATTTGCTGGCATTTGACCAGCAGAAGATTGTGATCGGGGCAACTCACGAGAACGAAGTGGAAGGCTACGATACAAGAGCAACCGCAGGCGGTATTCAGGAGGTCGTGAATAAAGGGCTGGAAGTGGCGCCTGGCTTGGCAAATTGCACTTTTCAGGAGGTAAGAGTGGGCTTTCGGCCATTTACGCCCGATTTTCTGCCGGTGATCGGCGCTGTTCCAGGTTGGGATGGTCTTATAACAGCAAACGGGCTTGGAGCGTCCGGCTTGACGATGGGTCCCTTTATCGGTAGCCAACTGGCCAAGCTGGCGTTAGGAATGGAGCTGGATATCGACATGGAGGATTATGATCTCCGCAAAGCCATGGATGAAGGCTAAATGGTTTCATCAAGTCTGCAGCTGAAAGGAATGTCTTTTAATGAAAGACCTGATTAACTTCTCGCACATGGATCATCAAGGCGGTAATCCATTGCCATATACCATTGCCAATCATATTTTGAGGAAAATATTCCTTGAGGAGTTAGCCCAAGGTGCTCGCCTGACCGAAAGCGAAATCGCTAAAGAATTGCAGGTAAGCCACATTCCCGTTCGGGAAGCTTTCTATATTTTACAGAATTACGAGATTCTTGAGAGAGCACCCCGGAAGGGCGTGAGAGTTAAAGCAATTTCCCGACAGGAGCTTGCGGATTATGCAAATGCCTTAATTGAACTGTATATGATTGTCTTGCGTCATTCCAAGGAAAAATGGAACTCCGACAAGCATGACAGGCTTCGCAGCTATCTGGAAGAGGCAAATAAGCAGCTTAAAGAGGGCAACCTTATTGATTATCTCGTCAAGTGTGATCAACTTTGCCGGTATTTGTTTGTAGTGGGGGAGAATAAGGCGTTTCTTCGTTTTTATTCGGAAATTACATATATCACTACTGCCTTTTGTCAGTCACGGTGGAGAAGCCTGGAGACGGCTGAAAAATGCCAGCATCATCTGCAAGCGGCGGTCGACGCCTTGATTGAGGGCAATATGGATCTGGCAGCAGCAGAATTGGAGAACGTCACAAGATACTCGATAAATACTTGAAATGTCTGGAGAGTGCAAAAAAGCGCAGGGACCAGGTTTTACCTGGTTTGGCTGCGCTTTTTTGCGTTCACGGGTTATCTGTCGATTTTGGCGGTGGAGCCGCTGGCTTGCACATTGAAGCCGCCGTCAATCAGCTGGGAGGTTCCTGTGGTGAAATAGGCCTCATCGCTGGCCAAATAAACCACCAGGTATGCGACATCAACAGGTCTTCCCATTCGGCCCAGCGGTTGGGAGGCCACGGCTGCATCCATGGATTCCTGATCAGGGAATGCATCCTCAACCATGGAAGTATAGATAGTGCCAGGCAGTACTGAATTAACCCGAATATTGAAGGGAGCCAATTCAATGGCTGCTGCTCTCGAGAAAGCATCTACTGCACCCTTACTGGCTGTATATGCCGTAAATGCGCCGCTTGAATTGACAACAGCCATCGAAGCGATGTTGATGATCGAGCCGATGCCCGCCTTTTTCATATAAGGAATAACGGTTTGCATGCCGACGAACTGGCTCCATGCGTTGACATCCATTACTTTGGTCCAATGTTCATGGGTTAGTTTGTCATACGTTGTCGGGGCCAGGATGCCAGCGTTGTTAACCAGAACAGTAATAGGCCCGAATGCTTTAACACCTTCTTCAACGACTTGAATCCAATCCTCTTTGGAGGAGACATCATGCTTAAATGCGAGAGCGCTTCCAAGGTTCCCGGCATTAATTTCCTCAACGACTTTTGTGACATTTTCAAAATTGATATCTGTTGCGATGACCTTGGCTCCTTCTTTCGCCATCAGCTTTGCTTCGGCTGCCCCTTGACCATTGCCGGCTCCGGTTACAAGCGCCACTTTTCCTGTTAATCTTCCCATAATAAAGCCTCCAGTTTATAGAGAGATATAAGTTACAGTTCAAATTATATATAATATATAATATATAATTCAAGATGAAATTTTTTGAATGATCTCTAATTGAGCAAGCCGTTGCGGGACACTCTTGATAATAGGATGGAACTGCAGTAAGGTGCAGACTTGTTTGAAAATGCTTACATCTGGTTATTGGATTATGTATACTGAGAAAAGGGAGGTGGGAATGTTTGTCAGAAAAATACATACCAATGGATTTCTGATGTACTACATTTCAGTACAAGGAGGGAATTTATTTGGACAACAAGCGAATGACATACAGCGAAGCTGCCAGAACAGAAATTTTCCGAAACTTGATGGCGAAGAAAAAAAGGTTCATTATTCCGCTTTCCGTGTTTTTTCTGGCGTTTTACTTTACTCTTCCAATTTTGACGTCCTACTCCGATGTATTGAATCAACCCGCTTTCGGCTCGGTTACCTGGGCATGGGTTTTTGCATTCGCCCAGTTTATTATGACTTGGGTACTGTGTTATCTGTATTCCAGGCAGTCGGTCAAGTTCGACGCTATGTGCAATAAGCTTAGAGCGCAGGCAACTCCAGAGGAAAGGGGGGCGGGGCCGTCATGAATACGGCATTTATCCTGTTCCTCGTTATCGTTCTCGGCACCCTCGTGATCACCTACTATGCCTCCAAAAAAACAAAAACGGCCAGCGAGTTTTATACCGCTGGGGGCGGATTGACCGGCTGGCAGAACGGGCTGGCTATCGCTGGCGATTACATGTCTGCCGCTTCCTTCCTGGGCATTGCCGGTATGATTGCGCTGTTTGGATTTGACGGATTTTTCTACAGCATCGGTTTTCTCGTCGCATATCTGGTCGTCCTGTATATTATCGCGGAGCCCTTGCGCAATCTGGGCAAATATACGATGGCTGACATGATTGCCGCCCGCTTCAACACGAAGAAGATCCGCGGTGTCGCCGCCCTGAACTCCATTGTCATCTCTATTTTCTACATGATCGCCCAGTTGGTCGGTGCAGGCGCACTGATCCAGCTTTTGATCCCTGGCCTGGATTATACGATGTCAGTGTTCATTGTTGGTGTGCTGATGACCATTTATGTTGTCTTTGGCGGCATGACGGCAACAAGCTGGGTGCAAATCATCAAATGTGTGCTCCTCATGGCAGGTACCTTTATCATTTCGCTGATTGTCTTCGCCAAATTTGATTTTAATATCGGGCAAATGTTTCATGAGATGCGGACATCCACGCCGCTGAAGGAAGCCTTCTTGCATCCTGGCAATAAATTTGCCAACGGACTGGACACCCTATCGCTGAATCTGGCGCTGGTGCTGGGAACCGCAGGATTGCCGCATATTCTGATCCGCTTTTTTACCGTTAAAGATGCGCCTACTGCGAGGAAATCCGTCGTTGTCGCCACATGGATCATAGGGGCATTTTACGTGCTAACCCTGTTCCTCGGGTTCGGAGCTGCTGCCTTCGTAGGGGAAAGTGCCATCGTGGAAGCCAACGCCGCAGGCAATATGGCTGCACCGCTTCTGGCCAAAGCCCTCGGCGGGGAATTCCTGTTCGCTTTTGTATCTGCCGTTGCCTTCGCCACCATTTTGGCTGTCGTCGCCGGATTGGTATTATCCGGGGCGTCTGCCTTTGCTCATGATTTTTACGCTCATATTATACGGAAGGGCGCAGCAGAGGAAAAGGAGCAGGTGAAAGCTGCCAAGCTGGCTTCTGTTGGAGTTGCCGTAATCTCCATTCTATTGGCGCTGTTTGCGCAAAAGCTCAACGTTGCCTTTCTGGTTTCGCTTGCTTTTGCCGTCGCTGCCAGCGCGAACCTGCCTGTGCTTGTTTTCACCGTGTTCTGGAGACGATTCAACACCGCTGGAGCGGTTACAGGTATGCTGGTCGGTTTATTAAGCGCAATTGTCCTGGTCATGATCAGTCCCAACGTATGGGACCCGGTTGTGGGCAAAGCGATTCTAGTAGGCACGCCCCTGATCACGCTTACCAATCCGGGCATTATTTCGATCCCGCTGGGATTTTTGGGCGCATTCCTGGGAACGTATTTCTCCTCTGCGCGTGATGACGTGAAATTCGATGAGATTCTCGTAAAAGCGAACACCGGGATTCAGGATCTGCAATCATAAGCTTGGTGGATCAAAAAAACGGATTCGTCACTGAAAGCGTCGCCAAGATGGCGTCGCTTTCTCTTTTTTGGTGATTGGGAAGAAACTAATCCTAGATGTAAAACGTAGTACAAGAAATGATGCAAGCTTCTTTAGATAATCTTTAGATTCAATTTACACAATATTAAGAGTGAGGCCTTATACTATGCCCCGTAGGCTGACCAGCTCAAAAAGAAAGTGGGAAATTATGAAGTATCGTATCCTGATCGCCGATGATGAGCCGGAGATTGCAGAGCTGCTGCAATTGTATCTTGAAAAGGATTATGAGGTTACCTGCGCAGTGCATGGGCAAATGGCATGGGATATTATTCAGCGCGAGCGTATTGATTTAGCCATCCTTGACATCATGATGCCGGGTATTGACGGCCTGCAGCTGCTGAAGAAAATACGCAAGACCCACCTGATGCCGGTGCTTTTTTTATCAGCCAGAAACCAGGCGACTGACAAAATTCTCGGCCTTAATCTGGGCGCTGACGATTACATTGCCAAGCCCTTTAATCCTCTGGAAATTGTGGCGCGTGTGGAGGCATTGCTTCGGCGGGCTTACAGTTTTGAAACGGTATCCAATCCTGCAGGAGAAAATAGGCAGCTGGTACTGGGCGAGCTTGCCCTGGATCAAAACCAGTGCATTCTCTTTCAGCGGGGAGAACCTGTAGTTCTTACATATACAGAGTATAAAATAATGGAGCTGCTAATGTCTGCGCCTGGCCGTGTTTTCACCCGGAAACGTATATATGAAACCGTATGGGGAGACTATTATGCTTACGAAGATAGTACCATCATGGTACATATCAGCAATATCCGCGAGAAAATTGAACAGGATTCAAGAAAGCCGCAATATTTAAAAACAATCAGAGGTTTGGGGTATAAAATTGAAGCGCCTATGGAAATTTAGAAATAATCGGAAGCTGCAGTCCTCTCTGGTCATTGATTTTTTGTTGTTTATTCTGTTCTTTATAATGCTGATTATTGTTCTACGCTTCACAGTCCCCCTCGGCATTAATTACATGGTCTCGAAAGAGGGGGATACGGATCTCGGGCTTGATGTTGTTACTGCACATGACTATATAGCAGACTGGAAACAAGGGGGAGGCATCGAGTTGGACAGGCTTCAACAAAGCGGGGGCTGGCTTGAGCTTCTTGATGCGAACAGACAGGTAGAGCAAGTAGTGGGGGACAAAAAAGATTCCTTGTATACGTATTCGGAAGCTGAACTCTATGATCTGCTGGCAAATGATGCTGATCAGACCTACTACTATTCTATAACTGCCGTCGATGATCCTGCGGATACGGTCAAATATTTAATCGTTAAGATACCACGTGAACTGATTAGCATCTCCGTTGTGGATGACCCGTCTATAAGCCGGATCGTATCACTTCTCCTTTTTATTGCCATCAGTTCAATCTTGCTCCTGGTCTTCGTATACAGCTACTGGATTGCGCGCCGAATCAAGAAACCGTTGGCTCTGATTCTGGACGGACTTCATGAAATGATTGCCGGCAACTATAACACAAGGCTGTCGATTTCCGCTGAAAAAGAATTTAATCTTATCGGAGAAACGTTCAATTATATGGCGGATGTCATCGAGAGAGCCACTTATGAGAAGCGTATTGCCCAGGAGAGCAAGCAGCGGTTGATGATGGACTTGTCCCATGATCTCAAAACCCCGATTACAAGCATTCACGGATACGCCCAGGCTCTTGTTGAAGGCAGAGTGGAAGACAAGCTGCGGCAAAATAAATATTTGTTCTACATTTATAACAAGTCCACCCAGATGACACGACTGATACAGAATATGCTGGAGTTATTCAAGGTGGATGCGACTGATTTCACGCCTCATGTGGAGCGAACAGAAATCGGTGAGTTTTTGCGGGAACGTATTGCCGATGTCTATGATGATGTGGAGCGAAATGGTTTGCTGCTGAATTTTTCCGTTCCTGACCATGATGTGTATGCCCAATACGACCCGGAGCTGCTGGGTCGGGTGATCCAAAATCTGATCGCCAATGCTTTGCTGTATAATCCGGCAGGCACTCATTTGCGGGTTGAACTGGTTGATGATGATCAGGAAGTACGAATCGAAATTGCGGATACCGGTATCGGCATTCCGAAAGAACTGTGGGCCACGATTTTTGATCCGTTCGTTCGTGGTGACCAAGCCCGCACTCACACAGGCGGGACCGGATTAGGGCTGGCGATTGCACTCAAAAATACAGAGAAGATGGGCGGCACACTCACCTTGCGATCCGGAGATGAAGAATCATCCATCTTTACGATACATCTGAAGAAATAAGAAAAACATCTATCGATAACCATAAGAATGGGTTTATTGGAGGGAAGCCATTGTATATAAAGAACAAGGTTTTGCGTTTTGCCACTTTTATCATATTGGTGCTGCTGATCATCTATTTAGGCTCGAAGGTAAGCTTTGTTTATCAGCCGTTGCTTTCATTGATTCAGGTTGTAGCTATTCCATTGCTGCTCTCTATATTCTTCTACTACCTGATCAGGCCACTCGTCAGATATATGACAAAGTACAGGATCAACCGGACCGCTTCGATTTTGCTAATTTATTTGCTCTTTGTTCTTGCACTGGTTTGGTTCAGTGCCAGTCAGTGGCCGCGGCTTCAGGAGCAACTGGTCAGCTTTCTGAATAATATCCCGAACCTGTTCTATGAATTGGGGGAAAGAATCAACGAACTGGAGCAGAGCGGGTTTCTCTCTTCGCTGTTTCCGGCAGGTGCCAGCCCGCTGTCTTCGGTGACGGATTACTTGAACCAGGGTCTCGCTCTTTTGACGAACTCTGTAGGAGGAATGGTCTCGTTTGTATCCGACTTCACGGTTGTGCTGTTCACGTTCCCGATCCTGCTTTTCTTCATGCTTAAGGAAGAAGGAAAGTTAGGCAAGCGGATTGCAGGTGCGGCGCCAATCCGTTTCCAGGACGAAACCCGTTCCATCATTACAGAAATTGATCAAGTGCTGAGCGGGTTTATTATCGGGCGAGTGCTGATCAACCTGGCGTTAGGGGTGTTGATGTACTTTGGTTTTATTCTTATTGGTCTGCCGTATGCCTTTTTACTGACAGCGGTAGCCGTGATCGCGAATTTTGTGCCTTTTATAGGAGCCATTCTGTCCGCGATCCCGATCGTTATTGTCGGTCTGACGCAGTCGCCATCAACGGCTATATGGTCCCTTGTTATCATACTGGTCGCTCAACAGATTCAGGATAACCTGGTGGCTCCTTATGTGTTCGGCAAAAGCCTGGACATTCACCCGCTCACGACCATCATTCTGGTGCTGGCCGCAGGCGATATTTGGGGCATTATCGGTATGATCATTGTGATCCCCCTGTATATGATTGTGAAAATCATTGCGGTGCGTGTCTTTAACTTGTTCTTCAAGGACAAGTGGATGCAGCTATGAATCCAAATAAAAAAGAAGGACCAAAGCAAGCGGATTTATTGGTCTTTAAAGAACAGTTTTTTGATTTTTTTCTTTACGATTTACTTGAAAAGTCCTCGACCAAAGGTGAAGAATGGAGTGACATCAGCTCCACAGAAGTTGAAGAAAAGAAAAACGTGTAGGAAGCCGCATATTGCGGCTTATTTTCATTTGTACACAAATCAAAATACCTTCTACAAAGGTATTAAATGGAAAATTGTCTTTAGCCAACCTTTAGATCGAATTTAAGTAATTTTAAGAGTGATTTCCTATAATACGAATGGTTAGAAACCAAATCTATACATATAAAAATTACTGGGGAGTGAGTAGATGTCACAGTTTTCAATACGCCGTCCCGTAACCGTCTTTATGCTGGTTATGGCTTTATTGATCGGGGGCGGCTTCTTTGCGTTAAGGATTCCAGTTGAGCAGATGCCTGAAATGCAATCTCCTGTTGTAACTGTTGTAACCAGTGTGCCGGGAGCTACACCATCGGAGGTTGAGGAACTGGTATCCAAACCGATTGAAAGCAGCCTTGCTTCGGTAGAGAACGTGGATACGATCAGTTCTCAATCGCAGGAAGGATCATCCATGGTTACTGTTCTGTTCAATTGGGGGGTTGATCTGGATCAGGCAACGATAGATATCAGGGATAGCCTGGACAGCGTCAGGGACACTTTACCAGATTCGGCCAAGTCTCCAAGGATCATGAAGCTCAACGTAAATACAGAGCCCATCATTAACCTGTCTTTAACCGGGGATATCGATGTTAATACCTTAAAGCCTATTGCTGAGGATGTTGTCCAGCCGGGTCTTGAGAGAATAGCTGGCGTCGCCTCAGTAAGTGTAACAGGGGGGCAAGACCGTTTAATTCGTATCACGCTGGATCCATTGAAACTTGAAAGCTACGGAATCACACTGGACCAGGTGACCCAGGCGCTTTCAGATCATAACCTGTCGGGCTCCGCCGGGGCTGTGGCAAAGGGGAGCACTGAAGTACAGATTCGTATTCAGGGAGAATACAAGGCCGTGTCAGAAATGGGGGAAACTCCGATTCCCGTTGGCTCGGGAGCAATCAAATTGAAAGAAATTGCTACGATCGTAGATGATTTCACCGATGCCACTACCATTTCTACTTACAACGGACAATCGAGTATCAACATCGGGGTCACAAAAGCGTCTGGAGGCAATACGCTGCAGATTGCCAAGGCTGTAAAGGAAAACCTGGATTCCATCCGGCAGAAGCTGCCGGAAGGTACCGAGCTTGAGTTGGTTACAGATTCCTCTGAGTCGATTAACGATTCTATGTACCTGTTAATAGAGCATACATTCTTGGGAATTGTGATCGCAGCCATTGTCTTATTGTTGTTTCTGAACAGTGTGCATTCGACGATCATCGCGACCATTGTTATTCCGATTTCATTCGTGGCTACATTCATCATGATGTATTTCACAGGTCAGACGATTAATATCATTTCTCTTGCCGGTTTGCTGCTCGGGTTGGGTTCCTTTGTAGACTTTGCGGTCGTGATCATTGAGAATATCTTCAGACAGCGGCATGAGGGGAAAAGCATGCTGCAGGCAGCTCTCGAAGGTTCAAAGCAGGTCGGCAATGCCGTCATGGCGTCTGCTCTCGCACAGATTGTGGTTTTCCTCCCGGTTCTGTTTGTAGAGGGTCTTGCAGGGCAATTGTTCATACCATTAGCCTTGACGGTCATCTTCTCCCACATCGCGGCATTGGTAGTTTCCTTAATGCTTGTTCCGATGATGAGCTCCCGCTTCCTGCCCAAAGTTCCGGATGAGTCGCTATATACGTCAGGCACTTACCGCGGTGTGAACCCGATCATTTGGTTTAATATTGGATTCGAGAAGTTCAAACAAGGCTACAGCAAAGCGCTGAATTGGAGCATGAATCGCAGAAAAACCGTAATCGTGGCTACCCTTCTGATGTTTATAGGTGCTGGAGCACTGACAACTTTGGTCAAGATGGAATTTATCCCAAGTGGCGATCTAGGACAATTCAGCATATCCGTTAAAATGCCAAATGGAACAAAGCTGGAGGAAACCCAGAGGATCGTGCAGCAAATCGAAAATGAAATATTGAATATCCCTGAATTAGATAAGATGACGGCAAACGTAGGTTCAGCTGGCGGGTACAGTACCGTAAATCCAACGAATGCAGCTACACTCAGTGTAACTCTGGTCGAGGGGCACACTCGTTCTACAGACCAGGTTGTGTCGGAACTGCGTGGCAAGATTACCAGCATACCGGATGCAGAGGTTACCATCAGTGCGTCTGAAAGCTTCTCTTCCGGTGCTGCTGTGCAAGTCAACTTAAAAGGCGACGATATGGACGTATTAAGGGAGCTTTCCGATCAGCTCGTCGCGCAAGTTAAAAATATTGAAGGAACAGTAAACGTTGCCAGCACATTGGATTCTGTAAGGGAAGAGTATGAAGTAACCATTAACCGCCAGCTTGCAGCCCGGTACGGACTGTCGGCAGCGCAAATTTTGTCGGCTGTGCGTACTTCCTTCGATGGCTCTGTCGCTACAACGTACCGTACCGGAGATGACCAGATTGATGTTCGGATTTCACTGCCTGAACAATACAAGAAGGACTTCTCTTACCTGGAAAGGCTGCGGATTACAACAGCCCAAGGTCTTGATGTTCCGCTGTCTGCGGTTGCAGCTTTAAGCCAAGTGCAAGTACCGGACACGATTACACGTGCAGACCAGGTACGTCAGGTTAAAATTACGGGCGATATTGACGGCAGAGACATAACTGCTGTTAATCGGGATGTGGCCAGCCTGTTAAGCGATGTGCAGCTGCCTGAAGGCTACTCTACCGACACCAGCGGTGGCGAAGAGGAGCAGATGATCGAATCATTTATAAACCTCGGTATTGCGATGCTGCTGTCTATTGTACTGATTTATATGGTTATGGCCGGTCAGTTCGAATCTCTCTTTACACCATTTGTGATTATGTTCTCCATCCCGCCAACCTTTATAGGTGTTGTACTGGGATTGGTGTTGACAGGAACAACTCTGAGTGTATTGGCTATTATCGGATATATCATGCTCGTAGGACTTGTTGTTAACAATGCGATTGTCATGATTGATTTTATTATTCAGCTCCGCAAGGAGGGAATGGAGAGGGAAAAAGCGATCATGCTGGCGGCAACCGAAAGGCTGCGGCCGATTCTGATGACGATGCTTGCGACGGTTCTTGCCTTGTTGCCAGTGGCATTTTCCCAAGAACCAAGCAACCAGGAAATAGCGCCTATGGCAATGATCGTTGTATTTGGACTTTCTTTCTCATCGATCATTACATTAATACTGATACCTGTCGTCTATATTTTGCTGGATAACATGACGGTCAGATATAACAACCGCAAAATAAAACGCCAGCAGAACACAAGCAGAACATTGTGAGGTGGGAGAAAATGAATAAAACAAGCATGACCATGATATCGGCGTTTGCTTTAGCCGCAGCGTTGGCCGGATGCTCCGGGGGAGAATCCCCTGCAGCCGCACCCGCAGAACAAGCATCCTTGTCTGTCGAGGTTGGGCAGGTAACAAGAGGAAGCATTGAAGCAGAGGCAGGTATAGTCGGCTCGCTGACGCCGAATAAAACGGTTCAGGTTGCTCCAGAGATCAGCGGCATGATCGAAAGCATTCATCTGAAAATCGGCCAGACGGTAAACAAGGGAGATGTCCTGTTTACACTGGACCAGAAGAACATCCAGGATAGCATTACCCAGGCTCAAGAATCATATAACGTGGCGCTAGCCAGTCTGAAAGAGGCACAGAGCAGCGCAGAGCAATCTGTACAGCAGGCAGAATCCGGCGTAGATCAGGCGCAAAGCGCCCTCGTTCAGCAGCAAAGCTCTATTGAACAGGCGAACAGCTCCGTCGCTGATGCCGAGAGCTCGCTGCGTGACGCACAAAATACGCTGAATCGCAGTCAGCAGCTGTTTGCCGCCGGAGCCGTATCACAAACGGAGCTCGAACAGGCGCAGACTACGGTCAGACAGGCGCAAAGTACTCTGGATAATGCCAAACTTACGCTTAGAAATGCGCATTCTTCCCTGGAAAGCGCACAGACGACCTACAACAATGCTGTGAAGTCCCTCCAGCTTGCCCGTAACGGATCCGGGGTTGATGTATCTCGTGCGAGCGTCAATCAAGCCCGCTCCAATCTGGAGACCGCACGCAGCCAGCTGGCGGACGCGACAGTGAAAGCACCCATGTCAGGGACCATCTCGGCTGTTAACGGAACAGTAGGCCAGCTTGTCAGTTCACAGGCATCTGTGGTCACGATTGCCAATACGAATCCAGTCCTGGTGAAAGTGAATTTAGCTGAATCTGAAATGATGAATGTGAAACCGGGTTCCTCGGTAGCGGTAGAAATTCCTTCACTGGAGAAAAGAATCAATGCCAAGGTCACAGCGATCAGCTCTGTCATGGATGAAGAACTTCGTGCTTATCCTGTTGAAATTTCCGTAGCTAACCCGTCTAATACGCTTAAAGCAGGCATGGTAGCCAATGTATATACCCAATCCGGAGATGCGGAAGGGCTGCTTATTCCTCAGGCGGCTGTAACGGAAAAGGCGGGGACCAAATACGTCTATATTGTAGAAGCAAATGTGGCCAAACAGGCGGAAATCACAACAGGAGAAGAGAGTGCCAATCAGGTGGAAGTGACGGAAGGCCTCTCGGAAGGGCAGCAAATCGTTGTTAAAGGCGCCACTATGCTTACTGACGGTGCTCAGGTATCTATCGTGAATCAATGAAGACGCCCGAATTCTGGAGATGAATGAGCTATTGCCCGAACGTACACAAGAACTGCCCTTGTGTACGTTTTTTTTATGGCTGTTTTCCCGTATTATATAATAATGCTTGTATAGAAATGCCCATTTTTGTTGGCATAGGCATATAGAGGTGAAGGATGAATAATAAAAGAGCTGCCACTCCTAATGAAACGGAGAGAATCTTGACTTCCAGAGTTCCGGTTCTGATTTGGGTGGCTATCATATATAGCGAGGTTATGATATTTCAGCTTCTCAGTGAACCGATGCTTCTGAGGAGTATTCTGTTTACCGTGGCAATGGCAGTGCATTGCTGTTTATATTGGTTTGCGGACAGACTTGTAGGGTACGGGCCCTGGCTATATTGGTCTGCACACAGGCTTGTAAGGTATGGGCCCTGGTTATATTTTGTTCTGCAAGGAGCTATCATCTTTTTGAGCTCATATCTTCTGCCCGTCGGCTTTCCGATTGTCCTGGTTTGCCTGATTCCCGTTCTGATCGGCCAAGGAGTGGGTGTTTATTATCAACCGTTGAAAGTAACGATGCTGTTTCTGGCTCTCTATCTTGTGTTTTGTGCTGTGGTGATCTGGTTTCACAATGGTGAACAAATCGGCATTCTTATGCCTGTCCTTATTATGCTGATTGTCGTGGTTGTTGCGTATGCGCTGCTTTTTTATCAGCAGGTTCATGCCAGAGTACGGACCCAGACCTTTCTCCGTGAGCTGGAGACTGCCCATCAGAAGGTGGAGGAGCTTACGCTGGCCAATGAGCGGCAGCGTATGGCGCGTGACCTGCATGATACCCTTGCCCAGGGATTGGCGGGGCTTATTATGCAGTTGGAAGCCATTGATGCACACTTGACCAAGGGCGGGACGACAAGAGCGCATGAAATCGTGCAGCAGTCCATGTCTCAGGCCAGGCGGTCTCTGTCCGAAGCGAGAAGAGCCATTGATGACCTCAGATCCCAATCCGCTGTTGAAGTTGACTTTGCGGAGGCTGTTCGGGAAGAGGCACAGCGGTTCACCATGGCTACAGGCATCCCCGTTGACCTGGAGCTCGATGTGAATGCTTCATTATCTACACTCGTTACAGAGCATGCGAAGCACATCGTAAGAGAATGCTTAACTAACGTAGCCAAGCATGCCCATGCCAAGATTGTATACATTCGTATGATGAATATGGAACAGATGCTGCGTATGCAAGTAAGAGACAACGGAAAAGGATTCAACATCCAAACCATTGGAAGAAAAGCCGGGCATTACGGATTGATCGGGATCCAGGAGCGCGTGCGATTGCTTGGTGGAAGCATGAACATTCAAAGCTCTGCACGGGAAGGGACAGCTATCGAAATTGAGATGCCATTGGCAAAGGAGGCCCGTCATGAAATGTAAAGTGTTCATTGTTGATGATCATTGGGTCGTCAGGGAAGGATTAAAGCTTATTCTTGAAACCAACAGCCAATACGAAGTAGCCGGAGAAGCGGAAGAGGGACGCACAGCCCTCAGCCTGATCGAGGAGCTGGCTCCGGATGTCATCTTGATGGATTTGAACATGCCCGGAATGAGCGGACTGGAAACGATGGAGGCACTTAGAGACAGAAATAACAAGACACCTGTCATTATTCTCACGACATATAACGAAGATGATTTAATGATTAAAGGGCTGTCGCTGGGAGCAAAAGGATATTTACTCAAGGATACGAGCCGGGAAAATTTATTTCGGACCCTTGAATCCGCACTGCGTGGAGAAACGCTCCTTCAACCGGACATTACGGCAAAAGTGTTTGCGGACAGAATGAAAAAAGAGAAGCCCTCAGTTCCAGTCCGTGAACAAACCTTAATTAGCGAGAAAGAAATGTTCATACTGCAATCCATCGCCCGCGGCTGTAGAAGCAAGGAAATAGCCTTTGATCTGGGAATTTCCGAAAGGACCGTAAAGGCTCATCTTACAAATATCTACAATAAATTGGGTGTCGATTCCCGCTCGGAAGCCGTAGCTGTTTCCGTGGAACGGGGAATTCTCCATTTGTAATAGGCTGATATATTTTGCCCGGTCGTACATAAGGGTCCTGCCCCTTTGTACGATTTTTTTATTTGCTCTTTAATATAACATCTGAATAAGGAGATGTGTGAGCTCTCAAAGGGGGAGAGGAATGAATTTAAAGCAAAAGGAGAAACTAATGTACCCGCTTTTTAATGATCAATTCTTCGAAAAGTTTATTCAGTATTTGCCCGAGCTGACTGAGATAGCGGCACAAAGACGGACGAATGGGCTAGTAAAACCCAAGGAAGCTGCCGGAACAAAGAAATAGCAACGTTAAAAGGAAGGGAAGCCATGAATTCGATTCATAAAGAAGAAGTGGGGCATCTAGGCCTCAAAGGGCCGTTTTTTGATTTTTTTCTTTATTATTTACCTGAGTTTTCACAAAAGGAAGAAGATAGAAAAGAGAGCAAAAATTCCTCAAGAAAGAGGGAGAAGCAGGCTAATGACACTCCCATTCCGGAGAAAATTCAATAAATCACAACCTTGGCTGGTCGCAGCCTGATACGACCGCCAACGCTTTAAACCGGTGCCTGTTTGGGGCTCCGGTTTTTTGAATTTGTTTGTTATATGCCGGAAGCGTGGGGAAAGTGGTTTACAAATCGTAATTTTTACTATAACATGTTCTATTGTTAATGTGTAATAATTACGAATAAAGAAAGGGTTTATGAAAATGAAATTTTGGAATCATGGTTTAACTGCTTTATCTCTGTCCGTAATGCTGGTGGCAGCCGGATGCGGCTCGAGTACAGGTTCGGAGGGCAATAATAACGCTGGTTACAGCAGTTCATCCTCAACAGGAGCATCGGCAAACACAGAGGCAACGGAAAAGCTGGAGATCAAGACGAGCTTTTATCCCATGTACGAGTTTACGCGCCATGTAGCAGGCGATTTGGCTAATGTGGAAAATCTGGTTCCCGCAGGCATGGAGCCGCATGATTGGGAACCGACGGCACAGGATATGGCCGCCATTACGGATGCCGATGTACTCATATACAGCGGTGCGGGCATGGAAGGCTGGGCAGAACAGGTTCTAGACAGCGCCACTGGCTCCGGGCTTAAGGCCATTGAAGCCAGCCATGGGATCGAGCTGATGAAAGACGCAGAAGAAGGGCATGAACATGGTGAAGAGGCTCATGGAGAGGAGCATGAGCATGAAGACGGAGAACACGCCCATGAAGAACAAGCACATGAAGGCGAGGGGCACACTCATGATGAAGGTGGGCATGAAGCTGAGGGCCATGAAGAAAGCGGTCATCACCACGACCATGGGGGCTTGGACCCGCACGTATGGCTGTCGCCGGCACTGGCTGTTCAGGAGGTGCGCAATATCGAAAAGGGCCTGTCCGAAGCGGCTCCGCAATATAAAGACCAGTTCAAAACCAATGCTGATGCTTATGTAGCCGCGCTCGAAGCACTTGACAAGGATTTTACCGCAGCCTTGAAGGACAGCAAACGCAAGGATTTCATAACACAGCATGCCGCCTTTGGTTATCTTGCCAAACAGTACGGACTGACTCAAGTTCCGATCGCCGGGCTGTCGCCTGATCAGGAGCCGTCACCTTCCCGGATGGCTGACATCGTCAAGTTTGCGAAGGAGCATAACGTGAAGACGATTTTTTTCGAGACACTGGTTTCTTCCAAGGTGGCCGATACGATAGCTAACGAGATCGGAGCCCAATCTGCGGTTCTGAACCCGATTGAAGGTTTGACAGAAGAAGAGCTGGCTGACGGGCTTGATTATATTAAAGTCATGCGTCAGAATCTTGAAGCTTTAAAGGCGGCGTTAAACGAATAACGCTATGGGAAATTAAAGTATATGGCTATTACAGACAATATTTCTTAGATTAAAGGAGGACAAAGGCATGGCCAAGAAATCGAAGATTGTTAAAGAATTGAAAAGACAGACATTAGTTGCAAAGCATGCTGACAAGCGGAGGGAACTGAAAGAAAAAGGGGATTATGCGGCTTTGCAAAAGCTGCCCCGCGATTCATCACCTACTCGTCTGCATAACCGCTGTGCGGTTACGGGACGGCCGAGGGGATATATCAGTAAATTCAAGGTATCGCGAATCGTATTTCGCGAGCTGGCTCACAGCGGGCAGATCCCTGGCGTGAAAAAGGCAAGCTGGTAATTTTTTATCCCTTCTTATTGGCGATTTTGAGCAGGAAGGGCAACGCAGCTTTTTACAAAGTATAATCATTTTGGCCTGACGACTCGCTATGATCCATTGGCGATTAAGTCAAGGCCTTTTTGCGTACCTCTCATTTATGCTATAGGAGAGGGTTGAAGGCATCATTTGTCATGGTATACTATGGGCGTCGCCAAGGAATCCAAGTCAAGGCGTTCCTTTAAAGCTGACGAGGGAGTGACCCGTATGCTGTATTCGCTTAAAAGCCGCCTGATCACGGCGTTCGTGCTGCTGTTTGTGCTGTCTTTCTACGTCATGACACTGCTGTTGTTCAATGAATCGCGCTCTATTATCCGCTCCTATCTTGAGTCTTCGGCACTGGAGAAGATGGACGAATACGGCTCATTCATCGATATGGCCCAGGCGCAAATGTATGATTTCTCCTCGCTCGTCTTCAACAGCGAGCTGACGCACCAGTGGGAGCTGGCCATGGCCGATCCGACGTTGTTGGCAGGCGAGAAAAGTCTCGCGAACCTCAACTTCAGCCGCTTTTTGACACAGACGACAAACAATTATTCGATCATCTCCTCCGTATTTCTTTACCGGGATGATGGACTGCGAATCGGCATGAACAACGAGGTGATCAACGATTCCTCCTTCAAGGAGGAGGCGTGGTACCGGGATTTCAAGGAGCGCAGCATTCGCTGGGTGCCTGCCCATCTCGACCGGTATTCGCAGCAGTACAATAACAAGCCTGTCATCAGCCTGCTGATGCCGATCGGGCACTTCGAGCCGTCTCTTGCCAAAACCGTAATGAAGGTGAATATTAGCTCCTCCTATTTGCTGGACCCGCTGAACCGGATTCATCTGGGAGAGAACGGCACGATCTTTCTGGTGAATGAGCTTCTGCAGCCGATGCTGTCCCAGAAGCAATACAGCAAACATGCAGACATGCTGGACAAGGTGAGGGAGCTGCGCGCCGGAACGAACAAACAAGGCGTTGAATATACCCCAGGCCAGGAGGAGGGAGACGAGATTCTGGTATACAAAAAACTCGTGCGTACCGACTGGATGCTGGTAGGCTTTGTCTCGGAAGCGGATCTGTACGGCCAGCTCTTCAAGCTGCGGGACAGCATGATGACGTTCGCGGTTATTCTGCTGCTTGTGTCCGTCCTCATCGCTATCTGGCTGTCGCATGGGATTACGAGGCCACTGTCGCGCCTTGTGTCGGCTATGCACCACGTCCAGCACGGTGATTTCGCGGGCGCCGAAGCCAAGCTCCCCGCCCACAGCAGTGTGCGCAATGAGGTTGGTTTTGTCACCTCAACGTTCCGTAACATGGTCGGCCAGCTTCGTACCCACATCAAAACCGAGTTCGAGCTGAAGCTGCTGCGCCAGCAAGCGGAATACAAGACACTGCTGATGCAGATTAATCCGCATTTTCTGTTTAATACGCTGGAGCTGATGAGTTCCCTTGCCATGCAGAAGCGGACGGATGATACGGTGCAGGTGATCGAATCGCTTGGCAAAATGCTGCGCTTCTCACTGCGCATTAACGACGATGTAATCCGGCTCACAGAGGAGCTGAAATATGTGAGGGATTATATGTCCATCCTCGAAGTCCGCTTTGGGGATAAGCTGCACCTGACCATGGAGGTGGATGAAGGATTGGAAGATGCTATGATCATCAAATGTATTCTTCAACCTTTAATTGAAAACGCTGTCAAGTACAGCTTCCGGCAATCGCCTGAAGCCTATGTGAATATCCGGGTGCGGAGAGAGAATGACTGCGTCCGGCTGTCGGTCGCTGATCATGGACCGGGCATGCCTGCAGAGCTGCTGCGCAAGCTGACGGACCAGGCTGGCTACGCCCAGCTTGACCAAATCCTTGCCAGCCGCAGCCGGGAAATCGGACTTGGCAACGTGCTTGCCCGCTGCAGATTGTATTATGGAAAGCTGTTCGGATTGCGGATTGAATCGGTTGCCGGAGAAGGGACCGTCATTGAACTTATTTTGCCATTCCGGGAGGAGATTGTACATGTATCGAGTGTTGATCGTGGATGATGAACCGGAAATCCGCCAGGGCCTAAGGCTGAAAATAGATTGGGAGCAGCTTGGCCTGACGATCGCCGGAGAAGCGGGGAATGGTGTCGAAGCGATGGAGAAGCTTGCCGATGAAGGATTTGATATCGCCATCACGGATATGAATATGCCGCTCATGAACGGCGTTTCCCTGCTGAAGGCGTGCCATGAGCAGCACCCGGAGCTGCGGCTGCTTATCATTACAGGCTACGAGGATATTCATTATGCAAAGGCTGCCGTCCGGCACCAGGCCAAAGACTATTTACTCAAGCCCGTAGCCAGAACCGAGCTGACCGAGGCGTTGACTCGGCTGCGCCAAGAGCTTGACACCGAACGGGTTGAGCGGGGCCAGGCATCCATCATGCAATGGAGAATGTCACAATATTACATGGAGATGAAAGAGCATCTCATCGTGCATCTCGTTAAGGAGAAGTCCGTCCAGGAGCGCGATATGCTGGAGCAGGCCAGGCTGTTCCAGTTGCATGACTGGGATGCTTGCGCCGTCCGTTTCATGACTATCGGGCTGCGGGAGCGGTCATCCGATCTGGATGGACAAGAATCCGTGCGCACGCCGGAAAAGCTCCGTTTGCCGTTCGAGCTCGTCTGCCGCGAAAACGTGCATCCCTATGCCGAAGCGGCGTGCATATTCCATGATCCGAACTATCCGGGATTGATGCACATCGTATCAACGCTGGACGATAAACGACTCGCTCCCCTGACCGATACACTGAAAAGCAATGTGTTCGCTTACATCGGAATGGAGCCCTTTGTGGGCATCGGTCATTCCGTCACCGGATTTAAGCAGTGGGGTGAAGGCTATCTGTCTGCGCTGCTCACGTGGAAGGGCAAACCATCACTTATGGATGCGGTACAGCAATACATAGACGATAATTACATGTTCGATCTGAATTTAACGATGATCGCCGAACGGTTTAACTACAATCCGTCGTACTTTTCCGAGATGTTCAAAGCCAAAGCTGGCAAGACGTTCATTCAATACTTGACCGACATCCGTATGGTGCATGCTGCCCGCCTGCTGGAGGAGACGAAGCTGGGATTGTGGGAAATTGCGGAGCTGACAGGCTTCTCCAATGCGAGTTATTTCAGTACCAAGTTCAAGCGCATGTATGGCATGAGCCCATCGGAATACCGCCAGCGGCAACCCGAAAAATTTAAGAGCGAAGAGCCGAAGAAATAGAATTCCGGCGCATGCGTATCGCGGGTATGCTAAACCTATACCAACTATTATTCGCCCATAAGGAGGGTGTACACCGCATGCGCAAACTGCCAAGAGCACGGGACAATCTGACCGCGTATACGTTTTTGCTGCCATGGCTGATCGGCTTTTTCTGCCTGACACTTGGTCCCATGCTCGCTTCCTTGTACCTGTCGATGACCCGGTTCAATCTGTTCAGCCCGCCTGTCTGGATCGGGATGGATAACTATGTCACGATTTTCACCGAAGACAGCACGTTCGCTGCCTCACTTGCCGTCACCTTCAAATACGTATTCCTGTCGGTTCCACTGCGGCTGATCTTCGCGCTGCTTGTAGCGATGGCGCTGAACAAAGGGATCAGGGCGCTTGGCTTTTACCGTACGGTTTATTATCTGCCATCCCTGCTCGGAGGAAGCGTCGCCATTGCGATCGTATGGCGGCAATTGTTTGAAGGAACCGGGGTCGTCAACCGGCTGCTGGCCGGACTGGGCATCGAAGGGCCGTCCTGGATCTCCCATCCCGATTACGTCGTCTACACAATCGTGACACTGTCTGTCTGGCAGTTCGGCTCGGCGATGGTCATTTTCCTGGCTGGCTTAAAGCAAATCCCGGCCGATCTGTACGAGGCGTCACAGGTGGACGGGGCGGGCAAAATGCGGCAGTTTTTCCGGATTACGCTCCCGCTGCTGTCACCGGTCATTTTCTTCAATCTCATTATGAGCATTATCAACTCGTTTCAGGCGTTTACGCCTGCTTTCATGATCGGGGACGGACGCGGCGGCCCGCTGGATGCAACGATGTTTTACACGCTTTACCTGTATTTGAAGGGCTTCTCCTTCTTCGACATGGGTTACGCTTCCGCACTGGCCTGGATTATGCTCATTATTATCGGAATATTCACCGCTATCGTGTTCAGTACCTCGAAATATTGGGTGTTTTACGGCGATGGTAGAGAAGGGAGGTAACGTGTCATGACGAGCAGGCAAAATCTGACCCGGTTGGGCAGACATGTCGTGATCATCCTGATCGGCATCGGCATGCTGTATCCGGTCCTCTGGCTCATCGCCAGCTCCTTCAAGCCCAATACGATGATTTTCACAAATACAGGACTTTGGCCAGCACAGTTCACGCTCGACAATTACATCAATGGTTGGCGGGGACTTAATGGTGTGTCCTTCGGGCGTTTCTTCATGAACTCGGCACTGATCTCAGTTATGAGTGTGCTCGGCAATGTCATCACCTGTTCATTCGCGGCTTTCGCCTTCGGACGGCTCGAATTCCGGCTCAAGAAGCTGTGGTTCGCGCTCATGCTGGTAACGATTATGCTTCCGTACCACGTTACACTTGTACCGCAATACATGATCTACAATGAGCTTCAATGGATCAACACCTATTATCCGCTGATCCTGCCCAAATGGCTGGCGCATGATTCCTTTTTCATCCTGCTGATGGTACAGTTCATTCGCGGCATTCCACGCGAGCTGGATGAGAGCGCGACGATCGACGGCTGCAGCCAGCGGCAAATATATTTGCGGATTATGCTGCCGCTGCTTGTACCCGCGCTTATTACGACGGCGATTTTCACATTCATTTGGTCATGGGACGATTTCTTCAGTCAAATGATCTACCTTAGCGACATCCGGCTCTTCACTGTACAGCTTGGCATCCGCTCCTTGTTCGACCCTTCCGGCCAGTCCGACTGGGGCGCTCTGCTGGCGATGTCCGCGCTGTCACTGCTGCCGATCACGGCGGTCTTCCTCCTGTTCCAAAAGTACTTTCTGGAAGGGATTGCGACGACAGGCTTGAAATGAAAGTTGCTCAAAATGAGAAGTAAACGGTCTGGTAAAACGTAATTGTAAGCGCTTTATACCAATGCAAAAAACAGAGGTGAGCAGTTGTGTCAACAACTCATGACTCAAGTCACGAGCTTGTCTCTGCCTACTTTGTAGACAGTGCTTGCGCTTCGCACAAGCCTTTTAGACTTATTCCTAACCGGTAGTGCAAACGCACCTTATCGTGCTCCTACCTTAGCGTGTTGGAACATCAGGACGGCTGACTTCGCCCTTACAACAAGAGGTATACTCCTGTTGCACTGTACCCCATGTACTTGATTCCTTGGCGGTACAGGTATCGTGATTGTTAAAGCAATAGGGATAGATAGGGTTTGTTTCAACGAGTGCCTTGGTTACTTGGGGATGAACATCCAGCAACTAACGGTTTTCTCTTGAACTATCTTTTCACTTGAATTCAGTATAGCATGGATCAAGTGATCCATGGTTAAATTTTCATGACGGAGGGGAGGAAGCATGGAGATTTTGGCTTGCGAGCTACCGAGGGTAGCCCTTATGCCGAGCGCAATTCTAAAGCCGCGTGTCTCCATGCGCGTTTGATGAAAAAAACAATACTGGCATTCACATTGGCTCTTCTGATGACAGTACTGGCGGCATGCTCGGGAGGAACGAGCGGTGGCCCGCCCGGAGGAGCCGACGCTGACAGCGGAACGGCGAATACCGGATCAGCTCCCGCAGGTGATGGCGCAGCAGCCGGGCAGGTTGAACTGCGTGTGATGTGGTGGGGCGATCAAGCCCGTGCTGACCGCACGAATGAGGCACTCAAGCTGTTTATGGAGAAAAATCCCGACATTCAGGTAGTCGGCGAATTCGCGCCGAACTCCGGTTATTTCGATAAGCTGAATACGCAGCTTGCATCAGGTACGGCACCGGACGTTTTCTTTCTCGGCGGCAATGTTGTCGATTATGCGAAGAAGGGCGTGCTGCTGGATCTCGGCCCTTACGTCGGCAAGGAGCTCGACCTGAAGGATATGGATAAAGCCATGGTGGAATACGGCACATTTGACGGCAAGCTGCAGCATATCTCGGCAGGCGCGAACGCCAGAGGCATCATCATCAATACGTCGATGTTCGAGAAAGCAGGCATTCCCGTTCCGCAGGATGGCTGGACATGGGACGACTATGCTGCGGTCAGTAAGCAAATTTCCGATAAGCTTGGCAAAGGTTATTATGGCACATATAACTTCACCTTCGACGGCATGGATATTTACTTGAAGCAGCACGGAAAGCAGTTGTACGATATGCCGAATAACCAGCTCGGCTACACGGAAGCGGATATTCGTCCATGGTTTGATTTCTGGCAAAAGACTGCCGAAGCTGGCGGCGTTGCCACACCGGAGCTGCAGGTATCCAATCCGCCGACCGATACGGGCAAATCGCTGATCATTACAGGTAAGGTCGCGATGACGCTGGCCGCCTCCAACCAGCTTGCCGCGATGCAGGGCATGACACAGGATAAGCTGACGCTTGTGCAGGTGCCGCGGGGCCAGAAGGGAACCGGCGTTGTGTTCGAATCCAGCCAGGGCATGTCCGGTTATGCCAAAACCGGACATCCGGCTGAGGTCGCCCGGCTGATGAGCTTCTGGGTCAACGATCCGGATGCGGCGAAGATCCTAGGCAACGACCGCGGCGTGCCGGTAACGGCGGCCAACCGCAAGCTGCTTGAAAGCGATGCGAACGAGGTGGACAGCATCATTTACGACTATACGAGCAGAGTTTCCAAGCAGGCCGAGAGCGAACCGTTTGCGGTCAGTTACAATCTGCCGGGATTCTCCGAATTTTCCAAGCTGGCAGAGACGACTGTTCAGGAAATTGGCTTTGGCAAGAAAACGGTCGAGCAGGCAGTCGTTGATTTTTATAGCGGGACGGTCAAAATTTTCGAAAGCAATAAATAACAGGTGTTCTTGCGCCGGTGAACCGGTAACAAACAAGGAGGAAGCCGGATGAGAGAGAAGTTGCTGAAACGGCTGCGCAGTATAGACATGGCCCACAAGGTTGGCCAGTTGAAGAAGGAGTCAGATGCCGCCGTTCTGGCTGAATGGGAGCGGTCCGGCGGACGGTTTGCATCGACAGGACAGTTGGAGACGGTGTATTACCACGCGCTCGGAAAACTGCTGGATTGCATCGTTCCGACCGGCGGCCGGAAGCCGATACTGCATGAAGGCGGCGTTTACCTTGGCTGCTGGCTGGAAAGCACGGGCACAATTAACGCTGAACTGCTGGCGCGATTCATACCTTCGGTGTCGGAGTCAACATACCGCGCTTTTGCGGCTCACCAGCGTGGGGACGGGCTACTGCCCTACAAGGTGACGGCGGACGGCCCGGTGTTCCGCCAAATTCAGATGGTCACACCACTGGCCCGCAGTGTCTGGAATTATGATGCGCTGCATGGCCGGAATGACGATTTCCTGCGCACGATGTATTCCGCGATGAGCAGGCATGACCAGTGGCTGGCCGAATACCGCAATACCCGCAGAACAGGTGGTGTTGAGGCGTTCTGTACGTTCGATACCGGCCATGATCTGTCCCCACGCTTCTGGCATGTGCCGGATACGCCGCATCTCGGCGACCCGGCACGCTGTTACCCTGACTCGCCGCTTCTTCCGTTCATCGCGCCGGATTTAACGGCCAATGTGCACTGCCAGCGTACCTATTTGGCCCGGATCGCCGAAGCGCTTGGCGAGAACGGTGAAGAATGGCGAGTTAAAGCGGAGAAGAGCCTGCAAAGCTTGTTTACCCAGTGCTTCGACACTGAGGACTACTTCTTCTACGACCGGGATCGGCATGACCGGTTTGTCCGCGTACAGTCCGATGTACTGTTGCGTGTAATGGCATGTGAGGTCGGTGACCGGGCGTTTTTCGATACAATGCTGCAGCAGCATTTGCTGAACACACGCAAATTTTTTGCCAAATATCCGTTCACCTCGCTGGCAATGGACGACCCTCGCTTCGACCCGTTCTCCAGTTATAACAGTTGGAGCGGTCCGTCCAATTTTTTGAGCCTGATCCGTGCCCCGCACGCCTTCGAGCATCATGGCAGGCATGTGGAGCTGACGTGGGTCATGCTCCCGATTTTGGCTGCGATGGCCAGGATGAAGCGTTTTGCACAGTGCTTAAGCCCTTGGACCGGGGAGGAGGGCTTTACGGAAGTCTACTCGCCGGCGATCCTCTGTGTGCTGGACTACGTTGAACGGCTGTGCGGCATTATGCTGACACCTGACGGCGAGCTGTGGTTTACCGGCCTGGTGCCGTACGATTTCGATCACGGTGAAGAGGTTGCGCCGAATACGGCATATGGCCGCAGTGTGGACGGAACGATGTATGAGCTGATCAACCTGGCGGAGGGCAGCGAAATTGTGCGTGACGGGGAAAGTTATGTGCGGTTTCCGGCTGGAGTGCGGATCATTACCGACCGTAGCGGCAGATTGAAGGGAATTCTCGGCATGAGCACAAGAACGGTAGAGGGGAGCATTTGGTACCAGGGCGCAGAGCTTGAGTTCTCCGTCAATGGGAACGAATTGCTCGTGCTGCAGGGTAGAGCTCTTCAACGAAAACGTGATATCGGTCTGATTTATCCAACATACTGATCGGCAGGCAGACCGTATCGCATACGACATTTGTAAAATGGATACCTGCGGATAACGTGGGCTTTTCACTTGACGTTCAAATTGTATTTTCAAACTGCACTGATGACAGGTTCAGTCACCGTAATGGAATGATTGATCGAATTGAGATTCACCATTGCGCCAATCGGCAAAGCCGCTTTGTACACACCATGCCCTGTTGCGAGATTCGTGATCAGCGGCTTGCCGAGGGGGACAATGAATTGGTTAATCAAATCCTCATAGGATGTGCCGTATGCCGCCTGACAGCCTGTGCACTCCCCCATAATAATGCCAATACAATCATCAAATTTTCCGGCCAGCTTCAAATCATTCAGAAACCTGTAGATGGTATTGGTTGATTCATGGGTTTCTTCAATCACCAGAATTTTATCCCGTGTATCGATTTCGAAAGGTGTACCCAACGTATCGACAAAAGATGTCAGATTGCCTCCTACAAGCTGCCCCGTTGCGTTGCCCGGAACTCTGCTCATCAGTGGAATGCCGGGTGGATTCAGAATCCGCCGGGTCAATGAAAGTAAGGATGTCGCGGAAAAAAACTGCTCGAAATTATAAGCAGGCGTTTCGTTTTTAAAGTCTATAAGCAGCAGACTATGAAATGTGATTAAATCCGCATATTGACTGAGTACGTTTAACAGAACAGTTATATCGCTGTAGCCTGTAACGATTTTCGGATTATTCCGGATCACATGATAATCAAGGTACGGCAGAATGCCGGCCACTCCCGTACCGCCTCGTGTGGGCAGGATCATTTTCACCTGCGGATTTTGAAACATCATCATCAAATCGGATGCGCGCTGCTCGTCTGTGCCTGCCAGGAATCCGTTGTGTGCATATACGTGTTGTCCCAATACGACATTGAACTCCATGGCTCTCAACACTTCGATCCTTGCATTAATGGTGCTTGCATCCAAAGGGCTGCCCAAGGTCACAATTCCAATGGTATCGCCTCTCTGCAATATTGGTGGACGTACCGGCATTTCCTGATCCTCCTTCCCTGAATATAAGAAGAAGCTGTCGTGATTTCAAGTCATTAGATTATATTTATAAAGTCGGCTGCACAGTACAAAAACGGATCTCACTGGAGCTTAAAAACATGGGAAGTCGGGTTCCGTTCCATGACAGGAATAAAAAGAGGGGTCGCCCGAAGCCAGCGTTAGTGACTTTGGGACAACCCCATGGTTAAATGGTTCTTCTATATTCAGCTGCTTTTATAAACGCGCACGTAGTCGACCAGCATTTGTGACGGGAATGGAGTCGAGTTATTGGGAGGTCCCGGCCAGTTTCCGCCGACCGCCATGTTCAGGAGAACAAAGAACGGCCGCTGAAATTCTTCGGTATTTCCGGTTGCGTTCTCAATATAAAATTCATTAAATTGCTGTCCATCGACAAACCAGCGGATATACTTGGAGTCCCATTCGATGCTGTACACATGGTATTGGGAAAAATCCAGATTGCCCGACACCCGCCCGTACTGAGCGTAGCCTCCCGCATCCCAATGCACAGTGCCGTTTACATAAGGATTATTATTTACACGTTCCATAATGTCGATTTCTCCGCAATACGGCCAACCGACCGAGCTGATGTTGCTGCCAAGCATCCAGAAGGCAGGCCATAACCCTTGACCGGATGGCAGCTTGATCCGCGCTTCCACTTTTCCATAAGTAAAGGTTTGCAGGTTTTGGGTTTTGATCCGGGCTGAGGTGTAGTTCATTCCGCCGTAAGCCTCTTTTTGTGCCGTAATGACCAGATTGCCGCCGGTTACCTGCAAATTTTGCGAACGGTCGGTATAGTACTGCAGCTCATTGTTTCCCCAGCCGCCGCTTCCGGTGCCGATTTCAGGGGTCCAATAGGACCGGTTTAACGAATTACCATTAAATTCGTCGCTCCAAATCAGAGTCCAGTTCGCTGCGTTTGCTTGTTTTGCGGGAAACAGAGCGACCAGGAGACTGAGCAGCACAACCGCACATATTCCTTTTCTTAACATGTTGTTCCCTCCCTCAAATAATATGAAACCCAGATCTTGGACACTCCCGGACAGCATCCGCCTTATTGACCACTGAAAAGGGGATCACCTCTCTTTGGACTTTTCTCTTTCTGGACAGCACGTAAAGAAGAAGGTAGATAGGTTTATACCAATAAAGCGCTTACAATCATAGTATAATGGGAATATAATCCATATACAAGCTGTATTTTACAGAAAATTTGCAGGTAAGATACCATGCCTCTAAGGACATATGTGAAAAAAATGGTTTTCTTCCTCCATTCTCAGATTATATTGATGATAGTTTAAGTTTCGGAGTATTGAATTCAGATTTTTATAGATACGACACCGGGGGGAAGGAGGAATTAATGCAATCTTCGAGGGGTACAGCAAACAATATTAGGCGCTATAGAATAGCAAATGCCGTTTCAAGGAGGAACACTATTTAATAGTATAGAGCAGGCTTTGCGATTTTGGTCTTAAGAATGCAAAGCTGAATTTAAGATTAAGAGAGTGGTGAGACATCCTTGGCAATTTCTAATCGTATTGTAAATGGTGGTTTTGAGACGGGGCTTTTAACTCCTTGGGTCGCGTCCGGAACCGTTGCAATAACCGGTTCATTCAGTCATTCAGGAACTTTTAGTGCACAGTTAACCGGTGTTGCCTCCATCACACAGACGCAGTCGGCCACACCTGGGGAAAACTTTGAATTTTTCGTATCGTTAGCCGTACCTACCGTAGGTGGAAGTCCGGCTGTCGATTTAGTTGTCGATTATTTGAACTCGGGTGTACTTGTGCTCAATGGTTTGACAGCAAATATACCTGCGGGTCGGGTGCCATTAATTGATACGAATAATGCCTGGCTGGAAGTTTATTTGACAACTGCAGCAGCAGTACCGCTTGGAGCGAATGAAGTGCGGGTAACGATCTCTGTTCCTGTAGCCGCCGTTTCGGATCTGCTTGTTGATGATGTTGCCCTTCTGATAGACAGCGGCGTTACAGGTGCCACAGGTGCGACAGGAGCGACAGGTGACACCGGGGCAACAGGAGCAACCGGAGCGACAGGAGCAACCGGAGCGACGGGAGATACTGGAGCGACAGGAGCCACGGGAGGTACTGGAGCAACGGGAGATACTGGAGCAACCGGAGCCACGGGAGATACCGGGGCAACCGGAGCGACGGGTGATACCGGGGCAACAGGAGCGACGGGAGATACTGGAGCAACCGGAGCCACAGGTGCAACCGGAGCGACAGGAGAAACCGGAGTAGCAGGAGCCACAGGTGCAACCGGAGCGACGGGCGCGACAGGAGATACTGGAGCCACGGGAGCAACAGGGGATACTGGAGCCACGGGAGCAACAGGGGATACTGGAGCCACGGGAGCAACGGGAGATACTGGAGCGACGGGAGCAACGGGAGATACTGGAGCCACAGGAGCGACGGGAGATACTGGAGCAACCGGAGCAACAGGGGATACTGGAGCCACGGGAGCGACGGGGGATACTGGAGCAACGGGAGCAACGGGAGATACTGGAGCGACGGGAGCAACGGGAGATACTGGAGCGACAGGAGCGACGGGAGACACCGGGGCAGCAGGAGCCACGGGTGCAACTGGAGCGACGGGAGCGACGGGAGACACCGGGGCAGCAGGAGCCACGGGTGCAACTGGAGCGACGGGAGCGACGGGAGAGACCGGGGCAGCAGGAGCCACAGGTGCAACTGGAGCAACGGGAGACACTGGGGCAGCAGGAGCCACAGGTGCAACTGGAGCAACGGGAGGCACCGGAGCGACAGGAGCAACGGGAGGCACCGGAGCAGCAGGAGCCACAGGTGCAACAGGAGGCACCGGAGCAGCAGGAGCGACTGGAGCCACAGGAGCCGGAGCAACGGGCGCAACCGGAGCTACAGGAGCTACGGGTGCAACAGGAGCCGGAGCTACAGGAGCCACAGGTGCAACCGGAGCGACCGGATCAGTTGGACCGCAATCAGCCTTCAGAGCAACAAGCACTACAAATCAAATCATTACCTCGGTTGGTGCGCCAGTTCTTTTCCAGAACGAACTCTTTGATCTAACCAATGAGTATAATCCTGCGATTTCGGTATTTACTGCGAATCAAAGCGGAGTATATTCGTTCACTGCAAGCCTCCTTATGGTTGTCGGTGCAGGCACCACAAACATTATTGCTGCGATCTCCGGACCGCAACAAATAGCGAAGTATATTAATGTTACACCGGGAGATGTTATTACAGTCGAACTTGTCGGAATTCAGCAGCTCAATGCGGGAGATCAGTCAGGTGTTGTTCTGTTACCGAATGCGGGTGCGGTTACCGTGATTGGAAATTCGGTATTTACTCACTTTGAGGCAGCACGCTTCCCATCCCCTTAAGGATGCAACCATTCTAGAGATAGATCCCTTCCTGGAAAGAGCTGTCCCATAAGCATTCCAGTTGGCTTGAAATTCCTTCAAACATTGTGTTAAGCTATAGCTAACTTAAACGACAGGAGCTGAAACGGATGGATATTTCTTGCTAAGGATATAAAACAATAATGCGAGCTTGTTCGCATGTTTTATTCTTTATGCAAGAAAGTTACTTCATCCTTTCATCTCTGCGGTATATGCTTATCTGACACCACACGTGGGTCGGTAGGGCTTGCTGTATATTGAGGCTGCAGGAAAGTAGTAACTTTCTTGCAGCCTTTATTTTTTTGCAGGAGGTTACCACTCATGTCATTAATCAATGTAAGCAACCTGACGTTCGCTTATGATGGCAGCTATGACAACATTTTCGAGAATGTCAGCTTTCAAATTGATACCTCATGGAAGCTGGGCTTTACGGGCAGAAACGGGAGGGGGAAAACGACCTTTCTGAACCTGTTGCTCGGCAAATACGAATACAGCGGCCATATTTCCGCAGATATCAGCTTTGAATATTTCCCTTTTCAAGTGCAAAACAAGGAAAATCAAACCCTCGATGTTGTGGGGGAAATTTACCCGGATTACGTCCTCTGGGAATTGATGCGGGAGCTTTCGCTGCTGAAGGTTTCCGACGACGTATTATACCGTCCGTTCGATTCCTTATCGAATGGAGAGCAAACGAAGGTCATGCTGGCGGCTCTGTTTCTCAAGGAAAACAGCTTCCTGTTAATCGATGAGCCAACCAACCATCTCGACATGGAGGCAAGAAGGCTCGTCAGCGACTATTTGAACGGCAAAAGCGGATTTATCCTGGTGTCCCATGACCGGGCCTTCCTGGATCACTGCGTGGATCATATCCTGTCCATCAACAAGACCAATATTGAGATTCAAAAAGGCAGCTTCTCCGACTGGTGGGAGAATAAACAGCGTCAGGACAACTTCGAGCTTGGGGAAAACGATAGACTTCGCAAGGACATCAAGCGCTTGACGGAGGCTGCCAAACGGACGGAGGGCTGGTCTCATCAGGTAGAGAAAACGAAGAATGGGACAAGAAACTCCGGCTCCAAGGTGGATAAAGGCTACGTCGGCCACAAGGCCGCAAAAATGATGAAACGCTCCAAATCCATGGAACAAAGGCAGCAGTCCTCAATTGAAGAAAAGTCCAAGCTTTTGAAAAACATTGAAACCTCGGAAAGCTTGAAAATTTCCCAATTGAGCTACCATAAACCGCAGCTCGCTGAGCTTGAGCAAATCTCGATTTATTATGGGGAGAGAGAGGTTTGCCGGGATGTCAGTTTTACGATTGAGCGGGGCGACCGGATCGCGTTATCCGGGAAAAACGGCTCCGGCAAATCCAGCATCATCAAACTGCTATGCGGTGAGGATATCAGCTATACGGGCACGTTTCGCAGAGGGAGCCAACTGCAAATTTCCTATGTGTCACAGGATACCTCGCATTTGCAGGGCAATTTATCGGATTATGCGCGGGAGCACGGCATTGACGAAAGTCTGTTTAAAGCCATTTTGCGAAAGCTGGATTTTTCGCGGGTACAATTCGAAAAGGATGTGGCGGATTTCAGTGGCGGCCAAAAGAAAAAGGTGCTTATCGCCAAAAGCCTCTGCGAGCAGGCCCATCTGCTCATCTGGGACGAACCGCTGAATTTCATCGATGTCATTTCCCGTATGCAGATCGAAGAGCTACTGCTGGAATATGAGCCGACCATTTTGTTTGTGGAGCATGACCGGGAGTTTTGCGGCAATATTGCCACCAAGGTAGTGGAACTTTAACAAAGCACACCAACAGGAGGCCCTGTCCGGTAATGTACCGGACGGGGCCTTGCTGACAAAAAACAAAAATATTACAAGAAAATCACAATTCATCCCCCTGTTCAGCATATTTGCAATCGCTTACAATTGGCGAAGACTTAACCATGCAAAGGAGGGCAGGACATTGCACCAAATTCTGCAAAGCTTGAAAACAGCCGCTTTAGGCATAGATCGGGCCATTGAGACGTTTGCGGTGAGCGCAGTCGCGCTCATGACGCTGATCGTAACCGTGCAGGTCATCACGCGCAAGCTGTTCGGGTTTGTATTTTTCTGGTCCGAGGAGCTGACGCTGCTGCTGCTGATCTGGTTTTCGTTTCTCGGCATCGCGATCGGCTTCCGGGAGAAGCTTCATTTGGCCATGGACGTAATATCAGGCAGGTTATCCCGTGGTACCAACCGGGTGCTGGATATTGTGATCGGGCTCTCTACGTTTGCCTTCGGCTTGTATTTGATCAAATATGGCTGGGATTTCACAAAATTAATGCACCCCAACCGCATGTCTGCCACAGAATGGCCCAGTAGCGTGATGTATGTCGTCATGCCAATCACGGGTGTACTCGTATGCATCTATGCGCTGCTGCAGATGCTGGGCATGGATACAATCCGGCTTAAGGAGCTTGACGAGGAGTTGATGGAATAATGACGACAGCGATTATCGTACTGACGGTCAGTTTTGTGGTGCTGATTTGCTTCCGCTTTCCCATTGCCATGGTGCTGGCGCTATCCTCCCTGCTGACAGCCATAACGCTGAACATTCCTCTGGCAGTGATCGGCCAGCGCATGATTCAGGGCATGAACTCTTATTCGTTGCTCGCCATTCCGTTCTTTATTCTGGCAGGACAAATCATGAGTGAAGGCGGCCTTGCACTTCGCCTTATCAATCTGGCGCAGCTTACGGTTGGGGCTATTCGCGGAGGGCTCGCCATGGTGAACTGTGTCGCCTGCATGCTCTTCGGCAACATTAGCGGATCGGCGGCGGCCGACGTATCTTCGGTCGGTTCGGTGATGATTCCGATGATGAAGAAGAAAAATTACGATGCCGACTACTCGGTCGCCGTCACCTCAGCTGCGGCCATTCAAGGGGTCGTGATGCCGCCCAGCCATAACATGATTTTGTATGCGCTCGCGGCAGGCGGCGTGTCTATCTCCAGCCTTTTTATGGCCGGAATTGTGCCTTGTCTCGTGCTGCTCGCTGCCCTGATGACGACATCCTACTTCATTGCACGCAAGAGAGGTTACGCCAAAGGCGAGCCTGTGCAGCTAAAAGAAGTTCCGAAAATCCTCAGGGACGGTTTTTTGTCAATGATGACCGGCGTCATCATCCTGGGAGGTATCTTCACCGGCTGGTTCACCGCTACGGAAGCAGGGGCGATCGCCTGCGTGTATGCTTTTATATTGACATTTTTCATATACAGAGATATTCCGTTCTCCCGGATCAAAATCATTTTCTTACGTACCTTTCGCACGGTGGCCATGGTGCTGTTTCTCATTTCCGCCTCCAACGCCTTTGCCTGGGTTCTGACCTATCTCAAAATTCCGACGATGCTGACCGATTTACTGCTGGGCATTTCAGATGAACCATTCATCATTCTGCTGATCATTAACATTCTGCTGCTTATTCTGGGTGCGCCGCTGGATATGGCCCCGCTGATTCTGATTATGACACCCATCCTGTTCCCGGTCGTGACGGCGCTTGGCATGGATCCGGTTCATTTCGGGATCGTTCTGATCCTGAATTTAGGCATCGGGCTGATTACCCCGCCTGTCGGTACAGTACTATTCGTAGGCTGTGCGATAGGCAAGGTTACGATTGAACAGGGCACGAAAGCGCTGATCCCGTTTTTCATCGTGATGGTGGCGGTTCTGATGCTTATTACCTATGTACCGTCCATTTCCATGTGGCTGCCGAATTTGGTAAACGGCTCTTAGCCTGTCAAGACAAAGTGTGTGTACCCGAACCCATGATAAATGAAAGGAAGGTTCTTTGATGATGAAAAGACAAAAAGGAAAAGGTTTGCTATGCGTCCTTCTTGCCGGGATTGTAACTTTCACAGGCTGCTCTGCAGGGGGAGCTGAGAACCCTGGTACGGGGAATGAAGAACAGGGAAGCGGTTCGACATACAATTTCCGGCTGGCCGAGACTCATCCGGCCGATTATCCGACGACGAAGGGTGATATGAAATTTGCCGAGCTGGTGAAGGAAAAGTCAGGCGGACGCATTACGATTGATGTATTTCCGTCAGCTCAGCTTGGGGAAGAAAAATCGGCTATTGAGCAGGTTCAACTGGGTGCCATCGAATTCACAAGGGTCAGCACCGGACCGATGGCTGAATTCAACAAGGATTTCGGGGTGTTCAGCCTGCCGTATATTTTCAACGATGACAATCATGTATGGAAATTCCTGCAGAGCGATGGGGGAACGAAGCTGCTGGATAGTCTGGAGTCTTCAGGCTTAAAGGGTCTTACCTACTACAGCTCCGGTTCCCGAAGTTTTTACTCTACGAAACCTCTGACCAAGCTGGAGGATTTGAAAGGAATGAAAATAAGGGTGATCGAAAACAAGCTGAATATCGAAATCATGAAAGCGCTTGGAGCAAACGCGACGCCGATGGCCTACGGGGAAGTGTACAGTGCGCTGCAGACCGGCATTATTGATGCGGCGGAAAACAACTATCCGAGCTATTATTCAAGCAAGCATTTTGAGATCGCCAAAAACTATATCCTGGACGGCCACCAGAGAGTACCGGAAGTGCTGCTGGTCTCCAAGCAGGTGTGGGATACGCTGTCTCCGGAGGACCAGGCCATTGTAAAAGAAGCTGCCGTCGAATCAACGGCATTTCAGCGGGAAGAATGGGCCAAATATGAGAAGGAGTCGGAAGAGCAGGTGCGTGCGGGTGGTGCCGTCATTACGGAAATCAGTGATGCGGATGCCTGGAAAAATGCGGTCAAACCGGTCATCGAAAAATACCGTAGTGAGTATGGCGAAATATTGGATGCCATCGAACAGGCCAAAGCCGAATAAATAGAGGATATAACACACAGCATGCAGAATCGTTCTACAATCCGGAAGGAATTGTAGGGGAGTGCTTGAATCAGATGCCATTCAAACGCCTTTTGCGAACCATTCTGCTCCGTGACCGGTCGCTGATGACGAAACTGACCGTATATTCGGCCATCCTTGTGCTCGTGCCCATGCTGTTAATCGGTTATATGTCCTTCCGCCAGTCTTCGCTGACACTGGAAAGTGAAGCAAGACGCTACAGCTGGCAGATTATCGATCAGGTGCAGCATTATGTGGAGGATTACTTTCGCGACTTTGAGATCAGCACGCTGAAAATCATTAACCATCCCGACACTACAGCATTTCTGCGAGCTTATACGAGCGGTAAACCGACAGATGCGGACCATGAAAGCAGAGTTCGGAATGTGCTGCAAAATTCTGCGTTTTCCCGGTCAGATGTGGCGAACATCTCCCTGATTCTGGACCATGAACGCATCATTGATTCGAATGATCAGCCGGGTGCAGTGTCTGTACAGGATGCCGAGCGGGAGGCATGGTTTGACACGGTCCCGGTCACGGGCAAGCCGAAGGTGCTGGCACGGGTTATTCATTGGAAAGGCGAGGCAGAGCCTGTCGTGTCCGTCGCCAAGCGCATTGCCAGTCCGCAGGACCTCAAGCCGTTTGGCATGCTTGTCATTGATCTGAATTACAAACGTCTGGAGGATACCGCCCGCAAGGTCCGGCTTGGTCAGTCCGGAAGCGGCTACCTCATGATTCTGGATGAAGAGGGCAGATACGTATATCATCCGGACCAGAAGCTCATTGGAAGCCTGGCGGATTACAGGATCGTACAGCAGTTACAGTATCGCAGCAACGGTTCATTTACGTTCGAGCAGAACGGTAAGCGCCTGCTTACATTCAGCCGCAGCGAGGGGTTAAACTGGCATCTTGTGACCTCGATTCCGTACAATGAGCTCATGGAGAGCAGAACGAGGATGGCGCATGCCATTTTCGCCACGACCGCCTGGTTTGTGCTGATTGCGTATGTGCTGAGTCTGGGGCTGGCTGCAAGCCTGATCAGGCCGATCAAGAGGCTGCATCTGCACATGAAACGGGTGGAGATCGGTGATTTCAAAGGCCATATCAAAGTGGAAAACGCAGATGAAATTGGCATGCTGACAGCCGATTATAACCGGATGGTGAAGCGGTTATCCGAGCTGCTTGAAGAAGTGTACGTCTCGAGGGTAAAAGAAGCGGAGGCCCATCTCAGGCATAAAGAAACGGAGCTGCGCATGCTGCAGGCGCAAATCAACCCTCATTTTCTCTATAATGCACTGGAGACGATCCGGGGCATGGCACTTGCGGAGGAACGGGAAGAGATTGCGGATATGTCTGCCGCACTGTCGCGTCTGCTGCGCTACAATGTGAAAGAAGATCAACCTGTCGTCACGGTCCGGCAGGAGCTGGCTGTTGTGGAAATGTATCTGCGTATTCAGAAGTACCGCTTTGATGAGCGACTGGAATACAGCTTCCATCTGCCCGACTGGGTGCTCGAGCAGCAGCTTCCCAAATTCACGCTGCAGCCCTTGGCGGAAAATTGCATCGTGCACGGTCTGGAAGCGAGCACTGAAGGAATAAACCTCACCATATCCGCACATCGCATCGGGAATACCTTCGTGCTTGCCGTTGGCGATGACGGGCCGGGCATGCCCCCTGAGCGGCTGGAGAGCGTTCGCCAAAGTCTGCAGCATTCGAACGCCCGTTCCTCAGGTCATATTGGAATCGATAACGTGAACCGCCGTATTCGCTACTTGTTTGGAGAACAGTTCGGGCTGGTGATCGAAAGCAAGCTGTCAGAAGGGACCACCGTTCAAATGGTCCTGCCTTACGAGGAAACGAAGCCGTTCCATGAAAAGGGATGGGGGGAGGTATGGAATGACCTATCAGATTCTGCTGGTTGAGGACGAGAAATGGGTCAGGACCGCGCTTCGCAAGGTGATCGAAAAAATCAAGCTGCCGTTCACTGTCGTTCATGAATCCACCAACGGGATGGAGGCGTGGAAGTGGCTGGAACACAGTCGTGCAGATATTGTACTGACAGATATCCGCATGCCGGTCATGGACGGTTTGACACTGCTTAAGCAAATCCGGAATGAGGGGAAAGCGACGGACATTATCATCGTCAGCGGTCACGATGAATTTGCTTATGCACAGCAGGCGGTTCGGCTTGGTGCCTTTGACTATTTTCTCAAGCCTGTCGATACGGAAGACATGACGGAATGCTTCCGTAACTGGCTTCAGCGTCAGGAGCCCGGTACTGCCGCGACTAAAGTACAGCAAGAGGGCGATCAGCATATCCGACCACCGGTTGACCAGATCATTCATTATATCGAAAGCCAGCAACGTTATGATCTGATGCTTGCCGAAGCAGCAGCACTTGTGCATTTGAATCCCAGCTATTTCTGCAAGCTGTTCAAGCAGCACAAAGGCGTGACATTTACCGACTACATGACATCAGTCCGCATGCGGGAAGCGGTCAGACTGCTGGAGCATACAACCCTTCGCATCACGGAAATTGCCGACAGACTTGGATTCACGGATGCGGCTTATTTCAGCAATACATTCAAAAGAGAGGCGGGGACATCGCCCAGCGAATACCGGAAAAGGCTGCATCCTGCCTAGGAGAGGAGACATGAGATGAGAACGTTCGAAGAGTGGGAACAGGCCGAGCCGGGCGTGAAACGCAAAATTTTCGCACCTGGTACTGGGCTGATGATGATGGAGGTCCACTTTGAAGCCGGAGCTGCAGGTTATCAGCATAGCCATCCTCATGAACAGATGAGTTACTGTATTCGGGGGGAACTGGAGTTTACGATCGACGGAACGACCCTCCTTGTGCGGGAGGGTCGTTCCGTCGTCATTCCCGGAGGAGCCAGACACGGGGTGGTCGCCAAAGAAGCCTCGGTACTGCTTGACTGCTTCACACCGCTTCGTGAGGATCTGTTGAACAGGGATTAGTGCCGTGCTTACAAATAATACCTGTATAGGGTTTTGTGATCTTCCTTTAAATCCACTGGATTCTTCGGTGGATTTTTTTTATCCATTTTACGAGTCAGATGCCTCTTGATCTGTTCAAGGAAGAAGAGCTCCTGATAACTTGGACTTTGCCCTCTCGGTTCGTTGTGCCCAATTTTAAGTCTATTAGCCCTTCAATGGTAAAATAGGAGTTCAACCTAGTACGGTTTCAGGCAAATCCCATAATTATATAGAGTAAAATCTAATTCTATTAGGGAGGTGCCCTTTTGTCACAAGCGAATATACCTAATATAACCCCGCTCATTTCGGTAACCCGAGATGACGCCATCAACTTATTGTTAACATCCATTGCAATGGAAGAACTCGGTTTAAGCCATATTCTCAACGCTGAAGGGGAAAAGATTCAATTTGTGCTCGGGACATTGCCAGGAGTGAGTTCGCCGCCGGCTACGTTAAGTGATATTTTTTCGGTTAATACGAGTGTACAAAATACCATTAGTAATTTGACTAAAAAAGAACTGCTACTTCAATCCAAGCTTGAGACTGTATTAGGAGCAGCTACATCTACGGGAGTTACAGGAACAACAGGAGCTACCGGAACAACAGGAGCGACAGGGGCAACGGGGACCACTGGAATCACTGGAGCCACAGGAGCGACAGGGGCAACCGGTACTACCGGAACAACAGGAACCACTGGGGCAACGGGGGCAACCGGAGCGACCGGGCCAACGGGAGACCCAGGGCCGACAGGTGCAACCGGAGCCACGGGTACAGCAGGAGCCACCGGGGCAACGGGAGCCACCGGGGCCACAGGAACAACAGGGGCAACGGGAGTAACAGGTCCACCAGGAGGAGCCACAGGTGCAACGGGAGCTACGGGTACAGCGGGAGCCACCGGGGCCACAGGTGATACAGGAGCCACAGGTGCAACGGGAGCCATGGGTACAGCAGGAGCCACCGGGGCAACAGGAGCTACGGGTACAGCGGGAGCCACCGGGGCCACAGGTGATACAGGAGCCACAGGTGCAACGGGAGCCACGGGTACAGCAGGAGCCACCGGAGCCACAGGTGATACAGGAGCCACGGGTACAGCAGGAGCCACTGGAGCCACTGGAGCCACCGGAGCCACAGGTGATACAGGAGCTACCGGAGCCACGGGTACAGCAGGAGCAACAGGAGCAACGGGAGCCACCGGTGCCACAGGTGATACAGGAGCTACCGGAGCCACGGGTACAGCAGGGGCAACAGGAGCAACGGGATCCACGGGTACAGCAGGGGCAACAGGAGCAACGGGATCCACGGGTACAGCAGGGGCAACAGGAGCAACGGGATCCACAGGTGATACAGGGGCTACCGGGGCAACAGGGGCAACAGGAGCAACGGGTACAGCGGGAGCAACGGGAGCAACGGGAGCCACAGGAGCAACCGGGGTCACAGGTGATACAGGGGCAACAGGGGCAACAGGAGCAACGGGTACAGCGGGAGCAACGGGAGCAACGGGAGCCACAGGAGCAACCGGGGT
>NZ_JBHIRY010000080.1:0-853 GCF_042138635.1 Paenibacillus medicaginis
CCGTCGAGACGAGCACAAATCGGGAGGCTTTGCGGCGAGTGGCCGCAATCGCCTCCTCATCACGAATCAGCGGCTCGCAGGTAATACGGTAGCGTGTGGCCGTCTTCGGCACGGCATCCTTCTTCGGACGACCGCGTGGGCGCACGATTTCTTCAAAACGCTCGATACCAGCTTCGATTCGATGAAAGCTCAGCGGATCATCGCTCAGCCACTTTTTCAACGCGCTTTGCGCATCATACTCACAGTGGTACGTCAGTTTCGTTTGCGCTTCCATCGCTTTCGTCGCGTGTTCCCATTCCTGCCGGACGCGCTTGTCGATCGTATGTGCCTTTTTCTTATCCAGTGCGCTGGATTCCACAACGATTAACCGCACCGCATGCCCCTCGTAATTCGCGTGAAACTGTTGCATGCGGTACTTGGTGCTCGTTTTGGAGGAGGCAAACGATTGTGGATCCGACCACGCTTCTTCTTGCCGATCCGCTTGCTCCAAAGCTTCTTTGACGATGATCAGGTTATTGCCGCCGCGCGTGATGAGGTAGGCCTTTGCTTTCTTCGCTTGCTCCAGCGTTTCACGTGTCATGGCAGCAGAATCAGCGACGTAGATAAAGCCTTGCAAATTCACCTTTTGGAGCTGCCCGTCCAATTTCTTCAGCACGTCAGGGTTCCAGGTTTTGTCACTCGTATGGCCGTCGTGGACATCCCCATAGATCGGACAGCCTTGTCCGTCTACGATCAGACCGTATTGAAACTGCTTGTCCCCTTGGCGATCACGGCTATACCCTTCGGTGATGAGGAGATCGTCTTCGTCCGTTGCTTTGTATGCGCCATAAACCGATTTGCTTGTGGTATCGCT
>NZ_JBHIRY010000081.1:0-829 GCF_042138635.1 Paenibacillus medicaginis
TACACCGGCTTGGGCATGGGGGCGGTGACGATGGGCGTATGCACCTCGTTCCGCTCACAGTGGCGGCAGGCATACACCTGCTGTACATGTCGAACAACCTTCACTTGAGGGGGGACGATGGCGATCTCACTGCGTGTCTGTGTGGTCATCTCGTGCAACGAGTGGCCGCAGCAAGCACAGGTTTGCTCGCCTTCTTCGAGCGTATAGATGACCGTTTCCACGGGGAGGTCCGAAAGGTCGTCTTCCCGCTTCCCTTTCGGTTTGCGGCGCTCGTAGGTGATCTTCTCCATGGGCGGTTCTTCGCCGGGAGCGACCGCCAGCACCTCGGCTTCATTGAATAGATGGAGCTCCATCTGATCCGGATGCGTCTTCTCGCTGGAAGCGCCAAAGCGCTTGTGCTGCGCCAGGCGGAATTGCTCCTCATACCACTGGAGCTTGGCGGTCGCTTCGGTCAACTGCTGTGCTAATTTCTTATTTTGTTGCTGGAGTTGCTCCAGGGTGAGAGAATCGGTCTGAATGTCCATAGAAGATAGATTCGACAACCGTTTGTCGATTCCTGCTTCCGATGAACCTATGCACGACGCTATACCACGGTGTCCACCACCACAGCCGGATGAGCTTGCCGCTGAGTCAGCGCCAGACCGTCGAGCAACCAACGCAGTTCACGGGAGGAAACCGCGACCGTTTGTTCCGCATCGCTCGGCCACTGGAACGTGCCACGCTCCAAACGCCGGTAGAACAACCAAAAGCCGTTGTGATCCCAGTACAGCAGCTTGAGTTTATTCCGCTCCCGGTTGCAAAATACGAACAGGCTGGCAGAGAAGGGGTC
>NZ_JBHIRY010000082.1:0-738 GCF_042138635.1 Paenibacillus medicaginis
TGGTCCTGCCGGATTCATACGGGGTTTCACGTGCCCCGCACTACTCGGGATCCGTCTCGGAGGGTGTACCCTTTCAACTACAGGGCTTTTACCTTTTACAGCGGGCCTTTCCAGACCTCTTCATCTACGATACACCTTTGTAACTCCATGTGAGACGTCCCACAACCCCAGGAAGCAAGCTTCCTGGTTTGGGCTAATCCGCGTTCGCTCGCCGCTACTGACGGAATCACGTTTGTTTTCTCTTCCTCAGGGTACTTAGATGTTTCAGTTCCCCTGGTATGCCTCTCATTCACCTATGTATTCAGTGAATAGTGACTGTCAATTACGACAGCCGGGTTTCCCCATTCGGACATCCCCGGATCGAAGCTTGCTTACAGCTCCCCGAGGCATTTCGTCGTTCGCCACGTCCTTCGTCGGCTTCTGGCGCCTAGGCATCCTCCGTGTGCTCTTAGTAGCTTAACCTAGCGTTTACTTGTAAACGCATGCTACTTTTATTGATCTTGGTCTTGCGACACAAGCTCAGCTAAAAGGATTATTCTAAAACGCAATGTTTCGTTTCGGTATCCAGTTTTCAAGGTACAAGGTTGAGAGTTTGAGCTCTCAAAACTGAGCAACGAGTGAGTCACAGGCCGAAACCTGATTTTAAATTTGAATGCTTCCATCGCAGGAAGCGATTCTCCATAGAAAGGAGGTGATCCAGCCGCACCTTCCGATACGGCTACCTTGTTACGACTTCAC
>NZ_JBHIRY010000083.1:0-688 GCF_042138635.1 Paenibacillus medicaginis
GCAACAGGAGCAACGGGAGCCACAGGTCAGACCGGCCCGACAGGCCAAACTGGAGCAACCGGGGCAACGGGAGCAACAGGAGCGACAGGAGCCACAGGCCAAACCGGCCCGACAGGCCAGACCGGAGCAACCGGGGCGACAGGAGCAACAGGAGCAACGGGAGCCACAGGTCAGACCGGCCCGACAGGCCAAACTGGAGCAACCGGGGCAACGGGAGCAACCGGAGCAACGGGAGCCACAGGCGAGACCGGGGCAACGGGAGCGACAGGAGCGACAGGAGCAACAGGAGCCACAGGCCAAACCGGCCCGACAGGCCAGACCGGAGCAACCGGGGCAACAGGAGCAACCGGGGACACAGGAGCAACCGGGGCAACAGGAGCCACTGGATCCACAGGAGCCACTGGTGCAACTGGCGCAACCGGGCAGACCGGTCCAGCGTCATGTTTTGATGGCTACAAAACATCTCTCCAACAGATCTAAACACATGGCAGAATGAGGCCGACTATGGCTAAAAAAGCGATACAATTCTCAAAAAATCTCTAGTAATCTACTGAGTATTTACAAGATAAGAACGAGAACGTAAATACATAAAGAAGACTCGGGCAGTAAGTTTCATAACCGCGCATGGACACACGCGACTTTAGCCGTGTGAGGAATTGCGCTCGGCATAAGGGCTACCATGGGTAGC
>NZ_JBHIRY010000084.1:0-655 GCF_042138635.1 Paenibacillus medicaginis
GATGATTGGGGTGAAGTCGTAACAAGGTAGCCGTATCGGAAGGTGCGGCTGGATCACCTCCTTTCTATGGAGAATCGTCTTCTGCAACGAAGACATTCAAATACGGCAGATGGAATATCTGCCATCGAAGATGATTTTGATACTATACAGCCGTGTGTATGAAAACATCTTCAAAACTCACTCGTTGTTCGGTTTTGAGAGCTCAAACGCTCTTATCCGTTTGGTGGCGATAGCGGAGGGGTTCCACACGTACCCATCTCGAACACGACCGTTAAGCCCTCCAGCGCCGATGGTACTTGGACCGAAGGGTCCTGGGAGAGTAGGACGTCGCCAAGCGCACAGCCCGAAAGGGTTCAACCTTTCGGGTATTGTTGCGGGCCCTTAGCTCAGCTGGTTAGAGCGCACCCCTGATAAGGGTGAGGTCGGTGGTTCGAGTCCACTAGGGCCCACCATTTAACTTGATAAATTCTCTGTATGGGGCTATAGCTCAGCTGGGAGAGCGCCTGCCTTGCACGCAGGAGGTCAGGGGTTCGATCCCCCTTGGCTCCACCATACACTGTTCTTACGAACAGCTTTGCACCTTGAAAACTGGATACCGAAACGAAACATTGCGTTTTAGAATAATCCTTTTAGCTGAGCTTGTGTCGCAAGACCA